>NZ_RHNQ01000036.1 GCF_003946275.1 Loigolactobacillus backii | reverse complement strand
TTCATGTCTATTTTTGTATTAAAATACCCCAGCAGACTGGGGTATTGGGTAACTATTTAACTTTCAACCTTTAGTTAACACTTTTTAAGTTACTTAAATTATCGATCCTAAGAAAACAGGTAAGTTAACGCCTTAACCCTGAGTCGCGTTATGGGAATGGCTTGGCGCCGTGTCGGGCATAGCGTTCAAAGATGCCATATCTTGGGCACTAATTTCAAAATCTAGTTGTGCATTATTTTTAATGTGGTCAGTGCCGACCGCCTTTGGTAGTGGTAAAATGTCGTTTTGTAAACAGAAGCGCAAAGCCAATTGGGCCACGCTAACGTCATACTTTGCGGCCAATTGCTTCATTTCTTGGTTGTTGAGTAAGCCGCCAGTTGCTAATGGTGAGTAGGCCTCAACCAAAATATCGTTTTTCTTGGCAAATTCAGTGATTTTGGGTTCAGTGTAGCCAACGTAGTACTGAATTTGATCGACCATTGGTTTAATTTTAGCGTTGGGCAAAATGTTTTCTAAGTCGTGCACGTTGAAATTAGAAACGCCAATAGCTTTGACTTTGCCAGTTGCGTAAATATCTTCCATTGCGCGCCAAACTTCTTTGTTTTCCTTGTCGCAATTTTTGCCAATTTCGGTCCATGGCCACGGTGCGTGAACCAAGTACAAATCCAAGTAGTCAATATCTAATTGTTCCATTGTGCTATTGAAGTCCGTCATTGCGCCGTCGTAGCTCTTAGTTGCACCAGGTAATTTCGAAGTGACAAAAATATCCTCCCGCGCAATACCAGAATCGCGAATTGCCCGGCCAACATCACTTTCATTTTGGTAAGCCTTAGCCGTATCAATGTGCCGGTAACCAATTTTCAGTGCCTCAGCGGCAGCGTTATAGGCCGTTTCGCCAACTGGAACCTGCCACATGCCAAAGCCAACTTTAGGAATCTTGGTGCCATTAGTTAAGTTAAATGTATCTGTTAAAATTGCCACATTTTCCACCTACTTTTAATTTTTAATTACACATCTATTATACGCGTATTGAAGTGAAATCGAATTAATTGAACCTACTTTTAATCCGGCGCTTATTTCAGACACATTTTCACTAAACTAGCAGTAAAGATATTTTCTAAACACGAACTAGGGTAAGCACAGAAGGTCACCTTTTAAACAGAGTTGGAGCACATTGAGTCAGAAGATACTGACAAAATAAATTTTCGAGGCTGGGACAAAACTCCTAGCCTCTTATTGTTTCCGAACATTGCTCTAGAAAGTGCGCCAAAAGTCTGGGTTCACGTGTCTAACTACAGCTGATCCAATAATCGTACTATGGTTATTGGATCAGCTTACATTACCCAGTGAACCCAAAACCGACTTTTGTCCCACTCCCGTGGTAAACAACCGACCGTGAAGTTGCGATTAGTTGTTAGTACAAGTATCATCTAAACAATATTAAGCATAGGTAAGTATTTGATTAACAATAGATATTTTACTATACTGTTGCTAAAGATAACTAATCGAAAGCAGGCATAAAATTGAAAATCGATAACTCGAATAATTTATCGGAGCGACTCCATTTGGTTGTTGCTCAGGAAACAGATTTTATTCACGCCCAACTGAGCGAGTTAGGGCTAAATAACCAGCAGGCGCGCCTATTGAAATACGTCAGTGAGCACCCAGGCACAATTCAGAAGGATGTTGCGGAATACCTAAATCGCCAAAATGCCACCGTCACAAATATGCTGAAGCTAATGGCCAAACGGGGTTACATCGTCCGCAAGATTCCGGCTGACAATGAACGCCAAAAACAAATCTTCCTTGAGCCAAAAGGTGAAAAATTACTGGGCTCAATTAACGCAACTTTTGCATCACTTGAGGCAGAAATTGAGTCGGCCGTTCCCCAAAAAGAACAGGCCGCATTTATCCGTAATTTAGAAAGAATTACAAAAAAATTAGAACAATAAGAGTGTTTGAAAAAGCGCTTAGATTCTGAGGATTAGCTACAACAGCCAAATTATCTGTGAAACAGATGATTTGGCTGTTGTAGCTAACCGCAGGAATCTGCTTTTTCAAACACGTTTCCATTAAACTAGTCAGTAAAATACAAGTGAGAGCATTCTCTAAACACAACCTAGCTAGGCGAAAAGAGACGCGCAGCGGATCGTTCGACTAGCGTAGCTATACGCAATAATCTGCTTTTTCAAACACGTTTCCATTAAACTAGTCAGGGCATCTCTAAACACGGCCTAAACAGACGAATTGCCTTTGAAAAAGGTGATTTGGCTGTTGTAGCTACTATTCCGCAATTGAGGATTATTAGCTTAAATACGCTCATAATCTTGATGCGCCATACGTTGTCCATTCAACTATGGCGAAAAGCGCCAAGGATCACAGTTATAAAGTCCATAACTGTGTTTCCTCGACTAAGTTCGTCTCGGTCACCGCAATAATCTGCTTTTTCAAACACGTTTCCATTAAATTGGCCAGGCAGATACAAGTGAGCGTGTTTTCCAAAGGTAACTAAACGAAAGAAGCTGCCTTGTAGCACACGTTTCATTTATACCGTAAAAAAAGGCAACCACAACAAAAGCGAATTTTGTTGTGGTTGTCTTTTTTTCGTTCGGCTGCTATTCACCTTGAACAGTATCATCCAGACGCTGGCCCATGGTTTCTTTGCCAAGAAAGATAATGGCAACGACGGCGATAATGATGGCCGCGCAGAAAATCCCAAAGATAACGGTGAAGGAGACCCCCTTAGCGATCAGACTGCCAACCATAATTGGTCCTAAAATACCGCCGATTCGACCGACACCAGCGGCCATACCAGTTCCAGTGCCCCGAATGGTCAGCGGATATTGTTCTGGCGAGTAGGCGTAGAGCGTTCCCCAGGCACCCAGATTGAAAAATGAAAGCAACATACCAAAAATTAAAATGGCCGCCAAGCCAGTGGCGTTACCGAAGCCCAGTGCGCTAACAGCCGTGCCCAGTAAAAAGAAGGATAGCACCCATTTACGGCCTAGATGCTCAACCAACCACGCGGCAACAAAATAGCCAGGTAATTGGGCAAGGGTCATGATGAGTGTGTAGCCGAAGCTGTTGATCAGGCTGTAACCTTTTAAAACGAGGACACTGGGAAGCCAAAGAAACATGCCATAATAGGAAAAGACAACCATGAACCAGACGATCCAAAGCATCAAAGTGGATCTAAAGTAAGCAGGTTTTCATAAATCGGCCAAGGCCTTCCCGGTGGATGGCCGCTGACCGAATTCTTGGCGGACAAAAGCCTGTGATTCATGCAAGCCGTAACGCAGATAAAGTGCGTATAGTGCGGTTAAAGCCGAACCAAATAGGGCGATGCGCCAACCCCAAGTGGGAATCACAAAATATGAAACAAGTGCCGCCACTAACCAACCGCCAGCCCAAAAGCTTTCCAGTAAGACAACGGTTTGCCCGCGACTTTCAACCGGAACGTTTTCCGAGACGAGTGTTGAGGCAACTGGTAATTCGCCACCAAGCCCAGCACCAACGAAGAAGCGTAAAACAAGAAACATAGTGTAGCCTGTGGTTAGCGCAGATAATCCGGTGCCGATTGAGAAAAAGAGTAGCGTGATGATTAAAACATCTTTGCGCCCGTAACGATCGGCCAAGATACCAAACAAAATGGCCCCAACTGCCATACCAATTGAGCTAACACTGCCAATCCAACCCATTTGAACCTCGCTTAAATGCCATTCCGGTTTAAGTGCCGCAATAATAAATGAAAGCATGCCAACATCCATCGCGTCAAATAACCAGGCCAGCCCCGCAACCGTTAATAGCCGCTTTGTTGCGGGTTTTTCGTTTGTCATGATAAGTAATCCTCCCAGGTAAATTAAGATATGTAATGCGCTTTTTAAGGTGTCTTGACACCTTAAAAGATAATCTTAGTAAACACTACTTAGGAGTGTCTTGTCAACTAGCCGGTTCGTATAAAATTCCAGCGGCGTGCAGACTTTGTTTGATCTGGGTTAATTGGGTTTCATTTTCAAAGGTAATTGTGTGTAAATGGACACCGTCCGTAAGTTCCGCCAAGGGATGGCCTTTAAATCGGTTTAATTTGTGGACGAATTGTTGAACGTCACTTAAAGTTCGGATCGCTAACTGACCGCGCAGTTGGCCGTAGAGTGGGTGCTCAACGAGGACATCGTTAACGCTACCGCCGGCTTTGACAATTAGCGTTAGTTCTTGCTCAATATCGGCCGGGCGGTGGCGACAAGCAATGATTGCCTGGTGACTACTATTGTGCTGGTACTCATAACCGCGGGGGGTGGCAACGATTGTTTCTCCTTGCGCGCGCATTAAGGCAATATCACCGACAATTGTTTGCCGACTGACGCCGAATTGTTTAGCAAAATGACTAGCGCTTAGTGGCTGCGTTCCTGAAATTAGTGCGCCACGAATTTGTTCTTGTCGTTTTTTTCCTGATAACATTTGGATCACCTCTGGTTGATTGTACCATGTTTATTTGCGGACAAAAGACCAAAAAGAAGGCCGCTGTTTAACGGCAAGTTTTTCTTGTGCTATATTAAAGTTGGAAACTAAATTAGTGAGGTGTGTTGTTAGGATGACAGATAAAGAAGATAGTGTACTCGATCAAATTAATGCGCAATTGCGTAAGTTAGCGTTGGATTTGCGTAAGCTTGGTGGGAAAACCAGCCATATTAGTCAATTCTTAACGCAAGAGCGGGCTATTCATGAAGTTCGTAGGATTGGTCGTGAAGCCCAGCAAGTTGAACAGACTGTCCAAAAAGAGCTCCTGTCTAGAAAAGAGCTGGATACGCTCCGTTATATCGAAACTGAGTTTGTTGATCTGGATGATGCCTTGATTAATTTGTCCGATGATGCCGACAAATTAAAGAGTGTTATGGCCCAACATAAGGCTTTGGATGCTGTTCAGAAAATCTTGGCGGACGCTAAATAGATTTTTATTAGCGATAAGAAAATAGTGGTGTGAAAAGGACGCTTGGTTCACTTTTAAGCACGTGAATCCAGACTTTTGGCGCAGGTTCTAGAATAATGATCAAAAACAATAAGAGGCTAGGACTTTTGTCCCGGCCTCTTTTGAATTTTACCCAAAAAGGGCGTCCGTTTCCGCACGACTTGTGCGCTAGTAAATCGGCCGCTGGGCAAACAAAGTTAGGACAAAAAAAGATCCTTACGGTTGGGTTGCCGCAAGGATCAAAAAGGAGTAAGGGTGAGCCACCAGTTGGGAGGACCAGTGACTCTTTTTTCATTACTTTGGAGGAGTAAAATGAAAAATTTGGGTTGTTTGGGTAAATAGGGATTACTGATCTCTATGTAAATTACTATACTGGTGAATTATGAAGAAAGTGTGATTGATTTCATAACAAATTGATAAGATGATATTTCGAATAGTTAAGATAAAGTTAAGCTTATTTATAGCACTGGTAAAACAGACTTGCTATGCTAATAACATAATCAAAAACGTAGGGAGTGTTAGCGGTATGCCAAATGATCAAAAAGTCTGGACCTGTGCTTTATGTGGTGCAACTGAGCAGAACAAACGAACTCAACCACCTAAAAAAGATGGTTGTGAAATCTCTTATTGTGAGGAACATCGCTGGCGATAAACGGGAGAGTGGATAAAAATCGGTTTTGGGTTTACTGCGTAGCGTAGGTTAATTCAATAACCGGACGATTGGTTATTGAATGAGCTGTAGTCGTGTTTGAAAAAGTAGCTAGGAGCAGGAATAAAATTCTCAAGGTGAGATTTTATTCCTGCTCCTAGTTTTTGCTTGCCACTAGATTTTAGAAATAAATGTAATGTAGAAAAATTTAAAAATTATTTTGCGTACTGGCTAGTCTTATAAATAAACGCAATAAAAAAACGTAGGCAACAAAAAAGACCACTCAATTGGGTTTACTTCGGTGATCTAAAAGGAGTGCCAGTTCCACTCACGGGTTGCGTGGTAGTGGAATGGACAAACGTAAGGCTTGGTCAAATAAAAAAAGAAGGCAACAAAAAAGACCACTCAGTTGGGTTGCCAAGTGATCTAAAAGGAGTAAGGGTGAGTCACTGGTTGGGAAGACCAGTGGCTCTTTTTCAATTACTTTGGAGGAGTAAAATGAAAAATTGGGTTGTTAGGTATATTTGGGTAAGAGATGTATCTCATCTCTATGAAGTTCAATATACAGGCCAAGTGTGAAGAAAATATGATGGCTTTGTAATCTCTTAATGAAGAGTGCAATTACGGAACCAACTTTGGGCCTTGATAGCCAAAATGAGCAAAACGGTCAACAGTCAAAAAAGACGTCTAACTTCAACATTGCAATGGTCAATAACGATTGCAATGTGCGACTAGACGCCTTTTTAATTGAAAATGGCCTCTAAATTTATTGGCTGGCCGTCTTTTTTGCCTGTTTAAGCAACGTTTGGGCGACTTGTTGTTCTTGTTGCTGAACCTTGGCCTCGACCTGTTTTTCGGCGGTTGCTTTGATTTGTTGCAACTGCTGTGTGGTCAAAGCAGGCTGTTTGGCTTTAGCCTGTTCAACGAGCAAGGCGATTTGCTGCCTGCTCTGCGTTTTAGCAGCCGCCTGTTTAGCCTTGGCCGCTTTTTCCAGCCAGGCTGCCTGTTTGCAGCTAATAGTTGTCCAATTATTAGGTAGAACGAATTTATTCTGCCGTGAAATCAGCTCATGGTGGGCGCCAGTTCCACTAAAACACCAGCGCCAGAAGCTATTTTGGTAGCGCCAATACTTTGTGGTAACCACCAACTTAGCCCGCTTGGTTGCCTGGTAACTAATTTCGTTCGTTGTTTTAATGCTGGCCTGTGTGTGCAGTGCCTTTTTCTGATTAGCTAGTCGGTAAAGATAAACTTTTTCCGTTTTACTCTGGCGAATTGGCTGGTAGATCAATAACGGCAATTGTTTTGTTGGGCTAATGGAAGCAATTTTGGTCGTTTGTTGTTGACTAACTTGGTGCATTCCCCAGTGAGCGTTGTCGTTGCCAATCATGAGGCTGGCTGACAAGACCAGCAAAATGAGCCCTAGTCCGCCGACTAGCCATTGCTGTGCCCGTGTTTTAAGCAAAAGAACACCAGTGACAAAACAAATAACGCCAATAAAAAGACTGATTAAAATCATATTATTTAGCCTCTTTTCGCGTATTTTTAACGAAGCAAGCAAAGATGAAGTCGATGACACCAAAAGCAGTTGCAACTAGAAATGCCGCGTGAAAACCGCTCATGGCCGCCTGATACGACTGATCCCGAAAGGCAAGCGGGGCTGTTTTCAACAAGGCATGTGCTGGATTATTTTGCGTCATAACGTTGGCCAGAACACTGCCTAAAATGGCGGTCCCAATCGACGTCATCACTTGGCGCATCGTGCTATTAACGGCAGTTCCGTGGCTTAATTGAATGCCTTTTAAATCAATTGAACTGGCAGCCGTTAACGGCATGGTCACTAGGGCGACGCCGATCATTAAGACTGTGTAGTCGCAAATAATGTAGCTATACGGTGTGTTGCGCGTTAATAAAACAAACGGAATCGTGCCTAGTGTGAGTAAAAAGGTCCCCACTAATGCCAAAAGCCGGCCGCCCATTTCGTCATAAATTCGGCCACTAATCAGGCTGACAATACCGTAAACAAGCGCGCCAGGGAGAATCATTAAACCAGAGTGCAGCGGGCTCATGCCGCGAACATTTTGCAAATACATTGGCAGAACAACCTGAATGCCGATCATTGCCGTGTTGGAAAGTGCAGTAATAATGGAAGCAACGGTAAATGATGGAATTTTCAGTAAACGAACGTTCAAAAAAGGTTCTTTTTGCGGCCATTCGCGCCAAGCAAACAGACCGATGAAAATTAAACCAATAATGATACTAGTGATAACAACGGTCGACAACCAACCGTGTTCACCAACCTCGGAGAAACCATAGAGTAGTGTGCCAAAGCCAATCGTCGAGAGTGCGATAGCCAGGGCATCAATTTTAGATTTTTTAACCGGGATAACGGGGTGAACGAAAATCAAGGTCATGATCACAACTAAAATAACCGGGGGAATCATGATGCCAAATAGATCACGCCAACTGTCATTGTCAAGAATCCAGCCGGAAACAGTTGGCCCAAGCGCTGGTGCTAGGCCAATGACGATTCCACCCAGGCCCATCATTGAGCCACGTTTGTCTGCCGGAAAAATAACCAGCAAGACGGTTTGAATGGTTGGAAAAGTAACGCCAACGCCAATTGCTTGCACTAGGCGGCCAATTAAGATGAAGGAAAAACTATTAGCAGTGAAGCTGATAATTAGACCGACGAGAAAAAAGGCGAGGGCCGTTAAGTAAATTAATTTAAGACTGAAATTATTGAGCAGCCATGCGCTGATTGGAATCATAATGCCCATAATTAGCAGTGGGCCAGTAGTTAGCCACTGAACGGTCGCGCTGGAGATTGAAAATTGATTCATAAGCGTTGGGTAGGCCGTTACTAACATATTCGTCGTTAAAGCAGTACAAAATGTACCTAGCAATAACGTTAACATGAGTAAAATTCGATTGTACTGCCGTCCGTTAGTATCCATCATAGTAAAGACCTCGATTAATAAATTTGCTAAACTGATTGTATCAGGTTATAAAGTATTATATACTGTTTTTAACAGAAAATAAACTGTTTATATAAGTTTGTTTTCAAAGCAAGTTATTTATTAGTCAAAATCTTGTTAAAAAGGGACCGCGTGACGGATTCTTATGGTAAAAATTCTGGCGTAAATTAATTGAAGTGGGCTATTATTGAAGTTAGATTATGGTTGGGGAATGTTTTTACTAGTATTTTTCAAACTAGTTTAATGGAAACGTGTTTGAAAAAGCAGATTCCTGCGGTTGCCATGCTTCAACTTGGCGATTTTCGCCATAGTTGAATGGACAACGTATGGAGCATCAAGATTATTAGCGCATCTGGCTAATAATCCTCAATTGCGGAATAGTAGCTACAACAGCCAAATCATCTGTTGCACAGATAATTCGTCCGTTTAGGCTGCGATTCGGACTTTGGTTCATCTTAGTCCGATCGACAACGTCAGTAATCCTCAGAATCTAACCGCTTTTTAAGGCACTCTCATTGGAAACGTGTTTGAAAAAGCAGATTATTGCGTATAGCTACGCTAGTCGAACGATCCGCTGCGCGGCTCTTTTCGCCTAGCTAGGCTATACTCCATAATCTAACCGCTTATTCAAGCACTCTAGATTAACGTGTAAGGAGCAACATAATGGTAAAGAAAAGAACGTTAACTAAAGAAAAGGTTTTAGAAATGGCCGAACAGTTAATTGAAGAAAAGGGTATCAATCAACTGACCATTCGTGATTTAGCGTCGGCCTTAGAAGTGCGCCCGCAGTCGATTTACAACTACGCCCATAGTCTTGGCGATTTGTTGGATCAAGTAGGGCTGCACTTCATCAACCAAATTTCACAACAATTAACAAAACAGTTGATTGGCATCTCTGGCCGCAAAGCGTTAATGACCTTTGCTCAAGAATTTCGCCAAGCTTGTAAGCAACATCCAGGGTTAGCGCCGTTATTACTAGATTTGAACACTTTACCCCGCACATCAAAAACGCACCAAGCACTGATCGAACTTTATCGAGATGTCTTTACGCCATTGCAATTAACCGATGACACCACAAAGGTTGAGGCGACTTTGTACCGCTCAACCCTGTTTGGTTTCATTGTTCAAGAAATTGGTGGTTTTCTCAATTTACCCGCTGAAGTGGTTGACGAACGCTTTGACCAAACTATGACGCTGGCAATTGATCAAGTCAGAAAAATGAAATAAAGCGTCGTGTAAAAAGCGGGCCTAATGATCCTTTTTAAAATGTGGTCAATCCAAAGAAGTGCAGCAAAATAAAATTTGTTGCACTTCTTTATGTTGGCATTTTTTTATTGTCGATGTTAGTAGATCTATCATATACAAATATAAGTATTACTTAGTTTAAGCAGAATTAGATATTAATTTGAAAATTAGATTGATTTTAATCTTAATTTAATCTAAAATGAATTTATTCTTTAAATTAGCTAAGGGGGTCATCGTAATTGTTACCCTATGAATTAATTCCCGCCAGTGACCAGGCACTAAATGTAACCTTTCCTAACAGAATTGATCCACAGATTAATTTAATCATTAGTCGCCTGGCGGCAAAGTTAAGTAAACAAGCCGCAATTACAGCTTTATTACCAGCGTTTCGAACGTTGACGGTTTTTTATCAACCATTGGAGACAAGTTTGGAACAAATAGAGGCAGTTGTGACCACTTCACTTCAGCAGTTGGATTTACATAAAGGTAGTGAGGCGCGAGTTGTTCACATTCCTGTTTGTTACACGACTGAATTTGGTCCTGATTTAGAAAAAGTGGCCGCCCACGCAAAATTAGATACCGCAGAATTAATTAAACGACACACAAAACCAAATTACTTGATTTACATGTTAGGCTTTCTGCCAGGGTTCGCCTATTTAGGCGGACTAGATCCCCAGATTGCCATGCCCCGGTTAACCTCACCACGGGCAACAATTCCGGCAGGTTCAGTTGGCATCGCCGGTGAACAAACGGGGATGTACCCAGTAGTTTCACCAGGTGGTTGGCAATTGATTGGCCGTACACCAATTAAATTGTTTGATCCACAACGTGATCAGCCACTATTGTACCAGGCGGGGGACTACATTCATTTTGATGAAATTAGTCAATCAGAATTTACCCAAATTACGGATAATTCGGCGGCTTACCAGATTAAGGTAACTCGAGAGCAGGTGAAAAGCTGATGAGTATTACGGTACTAAGTGGTGGTTTACTAACCACCGTTCAGGATTTTGGTCGCACAACCCAGCAGGCAAGTGGGTTTTGTGTTTCTGGAGTGATGGATCCGTGGGCCTTTCGTTTAGCCAATTTGTTAGTTGCCAACGATCCCAAAACTGCTGGGTTAGAAATTACCAGCGTTGGACCAACGTTGCAGTTTAACCAGGATTGCGTTATTGCGTTGACAGGTGCAACTGGCCAGGCAAGTTTGGATGGGCAGCCATTTCCTTTTTACCAGGCGCAACTGGTATTGGCCGGTCAGCGTTTGGCGATCAAACAATTAACTAACGGCATTCGGAGTTATTTGGCCGTTGCTGGTGGTTTTGCCCTACCCGAAGTGATGGGCAGTTTGGCAACCAGTACGCGCTATCAGTTGGGCGGCTTTCACGGACGCGCTTTGCGGGCCGGGGATGTTTTACCGTTACAGCAGGCAACACCCTACGTCCCAAGTTATGGCAGTCGCAAGTTACCTGTTCCGAGTTACGCTGAAAAGCAGGTGACAGTGCGGGTGACGCCGGGCCCACAATTTAAGCAGTTTACTGAGCAAGTTCAACAGGAATTTTTAAAAACGAGTTTTACGATTAGTGATGCTTCTGATCGAATGGGCTACCGCTTAAACGGGGCAAAATTAACCGTCGCGCAAACGGGAAACTTATTGTCAGAAGGAACTTTCTTTGGCGGCGTACAAATTCCGCAAAATGGGGAACCAATTATTTTGTTAGCTGATCGCCAAACAACTGGTGGGTACCCCGTTATTGCAGTTTTGGCTAGCGTTGATTTACCGTTGATTGCTCAAGCACAGCCGGGAATGCAAGTTAATTTTAAACTAATTTCAATTGCGGCAGCGCAGGAGTTATTGCGAAAGCAGCAGGGGCAATTAACCCAGTTAACCCAACAAGTACAGCAACCAAGTTGTGGGGATTTAAGCCCCCGATTGCCAGCAAGCCGCGTGAGAAGGTTGTTTGGCTGAAGAGTGGTCTAAAAAGGCGCCCAGATTCCGAGCATTAGCCTAGATTGACGAATTATTTGCAAAGCAAATGATTTGGCGATCGTAGCTACTATTACGCAATTGAAGATTTATTAGCTAAGTACGCTAATAAATCCTGATGCTACATACGTTGTCCATTCAACTACGGCAAAAAACGCCAAGTTGAAACATGGCAAGCACAGGAATTTGCCTTTTTAGACACGTTTAATCTAGTTCAGCCCAAACCCAATTCCCAGCACAATCTTATCGAGGAAGGATCGATAATTACATGAATGTGGATGAAATAAAAGCACTGATGGATCACATGGCGGCCAGCAATTTGACCTCATTTACCTATCAAAATGAACAAACAACATTAAAGCTAACTAAGGAACCAAGTAATTCCCCACAACCTGAATCAACTCAGCCAACGCCAGCGCTGGAAAAGAAGCCAGCTGACGCCAAGTTAACGCTGAAGTCACCTTTGGTAGGTGTTTTCTACGCTTCGGCTTCTCCCGATGAGCCACCATTTGTCAAAACTGGCGATAACGTCGAAGTTGGGCAGACGATTGGCATCATTGAGGCAATGAAAATGATGCATGATGTGAAGGCCGATAAAGCCGGTAAAGTTACCCAGATTTTAGTTGGCAATCAACAGCGCGTAGGTTACGACGATCCGCTGTTTGAACTGGACTAGAGAGTGTTTGAAAAAGCGGTCAGATTCTGAGGATTACTAATGATGTCGATCGGACTAGGATAAACCGAAGTCCGAGTCGCAGCCTAAACAGACGAATTACCTTTGAAAAAGGTGATTTAGCTGTTGTAGCTAACCGCAGGAATCTGCTTTTTCAAACACGTTTACACTAAATTAGTTAAAATGACTACTAACCGCTTTTTCAAACACTCTAGTTTTTAATTAGGAAGTGAGTTCGTGAAAAAAGTATTGATTGCAAATCGTGGTGAAATCGCGGTACGAATTATTCGGGCCTGTCGTGAACTTAATTTGCGGACAGTTGCCATTTATTCCGTGGCCGATAAAACGGCTTTACACGTGCAACTTGCCGATGAAGCAATTTGCGTTGGCGCGGCCGATCCACAAAAGAGTTACTTGAACATTAATAATATTGTTGCGGCGGCAGTTACTACTGGCGCGGACGCAGTTCATCCGGGCTATGGTTTCTTGTCAGAAAATGCCGATTTTGCCAAAAGTTGTGAAGAACAGGGGCTGACTTTTATTGGCCCAGCGGCAAAAGTGATCGCACAAATGGGTGACAAGGCCGCCGCTCGCGAAATTATGCAGGCCGCTGATGTGCCGGTTATTCCCGGCAGTCCTGGTGGCTTTACAGAACAAAAAGTTGGCTTGCGCTTAGCTGCCGATGTCGGCTACCCGGTCATGCTAAAAGCTGCGGCAGGTGGCGGTGGCAAAGGAATGCGTGTCATTGAATCGGCCAAACAATTTAATCATGACTTTCAGTTAGCTCAAAGTGAGGCCGAAAAATCATTTGCTAATGGTGAAATGTACCTTGAAAAATACATCGATCGACCGCGGCACATTGAGGTTCAGATCATTGGTGATGAAAAGGGCCACGTTTTAGTTTTAGGCGAGCGTGATTGTTCGTTGCAGCAGCACCATCAGAAAATGATTGAAGAGGCGCCTAGTGACGTGCTTGATGAAGCAACTAGGCAGCAAATGTACGCAACTTCTGTTAACGCGGCCAAAACGATTCATTACGTTGGCGCTGGCACAATTGAATTTTTATATGCTGGCCCAGGCCAATTTTATTTTATGGAAATGAATACGCGAGTTCAGGTGGAGCACCCAATAACGGAGCTCATCACCAATCAGGACATTGTTGCTTTACAGTTAAAAGTTGCGGCTGGCGAAGAACTACCAGAAAAGCAAGCGGCGGTTCATGGTCACGCTTTGGAATGCCGGGTGAATGCACAAACGCCGGGTAAGATTACTGGTTTACATTTACCTGGTGGCAACGGTGTCCGCGTCGACACGGCCCTTTATCAAGGCTACGAAGTTCCGCCGGATTATGACGCGATGATCGCCAAGATAATCGTTTACGCCAGTGACCGCCCAACTGCAGTTGCCAAAATGAAAGTTGCTATTGAAGAAACCGTGATTAGTGGCATTCAGACTAATCTTGATTTCTTGGACGAGCTGTTAAATGCGCCAGCCTATACTGCTGATGACATTAATATTACGTTTATTGATGATTTTGTGGCGGCCAAAGTAGGTAGTAACGCTTAGAAAACTGAGCCGTATTTGAAAAATACATTTATTAGTATTTATCTGACTAATTTAGTGTAACCGTGCTTGGAATTCGGGCGCCTTTTCAAATACTTTCTGGGTTTTGGAAACTAAGGAGATGCATGCGATAGTGGATACAGAACTAACACTGACGCCTACTAAATTGCGCCAGGCGTGTCGAACTGAACAGTTTTGCGATCAAACAAGTGGCCTATGTCCCGGCTATACGCAAGCTAATTTAGTGATTTTACCGGAGAAAGATGCCTACGATTTTTTGCTATTTGCACAGCGTAATCCCAAACCGTGCTCCATTTTAGAAGTCACAGATAGCGGTAGTCGCCAGTTACAAAAATTTGCCCAGGATGTGGATTTGGCCCGGGATTTTCCCCAATACCGAATTTATCAAAAGGGCAAACTAGTGGCTGAGCCATTAAATGTGGTCGATTATTGGCGGCCTGATTTGGTTAGTTTTCTCATTGGTTGCAGTTTTTCGTTTGAAGCAGCCATGATTGCTGCGGGGATCGAAATGCGCCATATTACGGAGCACGTCAATGTGCCGATGTACAATACCAATATTCCGGCCAAGTCAGCTGGTCGTTTTCACGGCAATTACGTTGTCAGCATGCGGCCAATTCCGGAAAATCAAATTGTTCGCGCCGTAACCGTGACCGAACAGTTGCCACAAGTCCACGGCACGCCATTGCAGATTGGCGATCCGGCGACGATTGGCATTACGGATATTTCTAAACCAGATTACGGCGATGCAGTGACCATTAATCCGGGTGAAGTCCCAGTATTCTGGGCCTGTGGGGTGACACCACAAGCTGTTGTCGTTGCAAGCAAACCAGATTTCGTTATTACCCACGCACCAGGGCATATGTTGGTAACTGATATCAAAGATACCGATTTGAAGTATCAACTGTAATGAAGAGTGCTTCAAAAAGCGTTTAGATTCTGAGCATTAGCCTAAATTGACGAATTATTTGCAAAGCAAATGATTCGGCGATTGTAGCTAAGCGCAGGAATCTGCTTTTTTAAGCACGTTTAAGCAAGCTTCAAAAAGCGTTTAGATTCTACTCCGCAATTGAGGATTATTAGCACAACTCGCTAATAATCTTGATGCTTCGAATGTTGTCTATTCTTGTGGCAAAGTTCGTGCCGCAAGAACTAGCACGGCGAAAACCGCCAAGTTGAAACATGGCAAGCGCAGGAATCTGCTTTTTTAAGCACGTTTAAGCAAGATTCAAAAGGCGTTTAGATTCTGCTTCTTTAGGCACATTTTAGAATAGGTTTAGATGCTGAAATTAGTCCTTAGAAAACTTAGGAGGTTTTTAACGTGGCAAAGATAGATTTAAATTGTGATCTTGGTGAGAGTTTTGGTCGTTATACCTTAGGTTTGGACGCTGAGATTTTGCCCTACGTCACTTCGGCCAATATTGCTTGTGGTTTTCACGCCGGCGATCCAACCGTGATGGCTAGTACCGTTGCGTTGGCCGAAAAAAATCACGTGGCTTTAGGCGCTCATCCTGGTCTACCGGACTTAATGGGCTTTGGTCGCCGCAAAATGCAAATAACACCTGCTGAGGCCAAAGACTACGTTCAGTACCAAGTTGGCGCTTTGGCCGCTTTTAGTCAAACGGGAAAGTTACACCACGTTAAGCCGCATGGTGCGCTATACAACATGGCGGCTAGGGATTACGATTTGGCCCGGGGAATTTGTTTAGGCATCAAGGCAGTTGATCCAACGCTGATTTTATTCGGCCTGGCTAATAGTCAGCTGATTAAAGCGGCCCAGGATGTTAATTTACCTTACGCCCAGGAAATTTTTGCCGACCGAAATTATTTGGCTGATGGATCATTAGTCCCACGTTCACAGCCCAACGCGATGGTAACCGATGAAGAAACGGCCGTTAAACGGACGATTGCGATGATTGAATCACAAAGTGTCACTGCGGTTGATGGCCAAAAAATTGCTTTAAAGCCAGATTCGGTTTGTGTCCACGGTGACAGCGCAAAGGCAGTTGCCTTCGTTCAAAAAATTCACGCAGCGTTGTTGGCTGCTGGAATTGACGTAAGGGCAGTTTAGCGAGTGTTTAAGAGGGCGTTCAGGTTCCGAGCATTACTGACGATGTCGATCGTATCAGGATGAATCAAAGTTCGAAGCGCTGTACATGCTAATAATCTTGATTGGCCATCCGTTGTCGGTTCAACCATGGCAAGCGCAGAGATCCGCCTTTTTAAACATGCTCGAGCATGAGGGGAGAGAATTGAATGAAAGAGAATCAAACAGCAAAGAAACGTTCACCATTTAGTGTTGCCATGGGGGCAGCCTTTATGATGGCAATGGCCGCAGTTGGGCCAGGTTTTCTAACTCAAACGGCAACCTTCACGGGGAAGATGGGCGCCGATTTTGGATTTGCAATTTTAATTTGTATCATTGTTGATGTTATTGTTCAATTGAATATTTGGCGCATTATCGTGGTTTCGGGAAAAAGGGCACAGGTTTTGGCCAACGAAGTGGTTCCTGGACTTGGGTATTTGCTGACGGCCCTCATTGTTATTGGTGGTTTCTTCTTTAACATCGGGAACGTTGGCGGTGCAGGTCTTGGACTAAACGTCCTTTTTGGTATTTCACCAGAAAATGGTGCCCTAATTGCCGCCGCCGCAGCAATCGTTATCTTTTTAGTTAAGAATGCCATGTTAGTTGTTGATCGTTCGGTTCAATTTTTGGCCGTCATTAAGGTTTGTATTTTGATTTACATTTTGGCGGTATCGACAGTTCCAATTCAGCCAGCGATCGTGCATACATTTATGCCGACCCACGTTAATTTCTATTCAATCGTGACCATTGTTGGTGGGACGGTTGGCGGCTATATCTCTTTCTCCGGGGGCCATCGTTTGTTAGAAGGCGGCGTTCACGGTCAAGAGAACATCAAGTACGTTAAGGAAGGCGCATTAACCGGGATTACGATTGCGTCAATTATTCGGATCATGTTGTTCTTAGCTGGTTTGGCCGTTGTTATGGCCGGCCATAAACTGGATCCAGCTAATCCTGCTGCTTCAATTTTCAAAGACGCTGCTGGCCAGTTTGGTTATAAATTCTTTGGCCTATTGCTATTAGCGGCCGGGATGACTTCAACTTTAGGGTCAACCTTCACCTCCGTTTCTTTCTTAGATTACACAGTCAATCAAAGTAGTGAAAATAAGTATCTGCGTTTCCGTTCCTGGTTGATTGTTGCCTTTATTGTTGCTTCAACCGCAATTTTCTACTTTATTGGTAATCCAGCCAAAGTACTTGTTTTTGTAGGCGCACTTAATGGATTAATTTTGCCAATTGCGTTGGCGATTTTGTTGGTCGCCGCAACGAAAGAAAAGATCATGGGGGCGACTTACCGCCATCCACGGTGGTTGCTGATCACTGGTTGGATTGTCGTTGCGTTTATGGCCTATGCAGGCGTGCGCGCGCTTTTGACAATGCAGTTTTAGAAATAAAGGCGGTTTAAAAACGTTTCGATTTTGCTCTGTGATTTAGAGTTATTGTGGTTGGTCAGAGGATACACATTGCTACAAAATAAGATGAGGTTAGGATTTTTGTCCCAGCCCCATCTTATTTTTTGCGCAATGCTACTGGCCAGTGTTACTTTTCGACAATACTTATCGTTTAAAGATCAACCCGGCAAATTTTCAAATTAAACTGTCGCAGGCCAGTATTTTTTTCTAATTATAATTTATTGGAAGATAAGAAAAATAATTCAAAAAAATGAAGCGCTTTCCCGAAATTAAAGTATAATGAAAAATGTAAATAAAATTTTCACTCTAAATTAAGAAAGAAGGATTTTAAATGGCTAAAATCTTATGTGTTTTATACCCCGATCCAATTAATGGCTACCCAACTGACTACGCCCGGGATTCAATTCCGCAAATTACGCAGTATCCTGACGGCAGCAGTGTGCCAACGCCTAAGGCAATCGACTTCACTCCGGGGCAATTACTAGGCAGTGTTTCTGGTGAACTTGGATTACGAAAATTTCTTGAGGCCCAAGGTCATGAATTAGTTGTCACTTCTGATAAAGAGGGGCCTGATTCAGTTTTTGATCGTGAATTACCAGATGCAGATGTGGTGATTTCGCAACCATTCTGGCCGGCTTATTTAACGGCTGAACGGCTTGCAAAGGCTAAAAAATTAAAATTGGCGATTACGGCCGGAATTGGTTCTGATCACGTTGATCTTAATGCGGCTAATCAGCATAATATTACTGTGGCTGAGGTTACGTATAGCAATAGTGTTAGTGTTGCCGAACATGATGTGATGCAGGTTCTTGCCTTGGTCCGCAACTTTGTGCCCGCTCACGATGTTGTTCGTTCCGGCGGTTGGAATATTGCTGACATTGTGGAACATGCTTATGATTTAGAGGGCATGACAGTTGGCGTGGTTGGTGCCGGGCGAATTGGCCAGGCAGTGCTGCGGCGCCTCAAACCATTTGATGTTAGTTTGTTTTACAATAAACGTCACCAGTTGTCGACTGAGTTAGAACAAGAACTTGGTGCAACCTACATCAAAGACGTTCACGAGTTGGCGGCAAAAATGGACGTTGTTGTTTTATGCCCACCTTTGCACAGCGAAACTTACCATCTATTTGATACGGAAATGATCAATTCAATGAAGCGCGGCGCCTACATTGTTAACGATAGTCGCGGTGAATTAGTTGATCGCGATGCCATCGTTACTGCCTTGAAATCTGGCCAGTTAGCTGGTTACGCTGGGGACGTTTGGTACCCCCAGCCTGCGCCCGCTGACCATCCATGGCGATCAATGCCCCATGAGGCCATGACGCCACATATGTCGGGCACAACACTTTCGGCTCAGGCACGTTATGCTGCCGGAACCCGGGAGATTTTGGAGGCCTTTTTGGCAAACAAACCAATTCGCCCAGAATACTTGATCGCTGAAGGGGGCCAACTTGCTGGGACTGGTGCTAAATCTTATACCGTGAAAAAAGGCCAAGATACTCCTGGTAGTGGGCACAAAGAATAATAAGAACTTTTTAACTGCAATGGTTTGCGCAGGACACATTAAAACGGCTACGACAAAATTTTATTTTTGCCGTAGCCGTTTTAGGTTATAAAATTAGTTTTTTAATATTATTTAGGCCGTATCCTCAAATTTAAAATTGTTCGTTATTTATAAGAATTCAACTATTTTCAAAGCAAGTGTCCGACTTTTTCTAAATTACCTTACTAAATAACTGCAAAATTTCATTAATTGAATAGGTTTATTGATTTTGAAAATACACCCTAATTTTTTAAATCAAAATTCACTGCTCCTAGCTGCAAATTCAGTTAACATCAATTAAAACGTTAACGTCTCTGTTTGATTATCAGCGGTAACGTCAACTGAATTAAAGTCAACCGTAAAGAAATCATTATGTGCAGCATAAGCGGCACTATTTGGGAATTTATCAAAGTAAGCCTGCTTCATTGAGTCAGTTAACGTTACTTTTTGAATCTTGGCCTGCTTGGCGCGGGCGTACTTTTGTTCACTAACTGCTTGCGTGGTAAAGGCTGCAACGGAATGAGCGGTGATTTCCGCCACTTTCGGTGAATCAGCACCGGACATGAACAATAGTTGATGTGTTTCTGGTAGGTAAACAAATAAAACGATTCTAACATCTGGTGCTTGTCCATCAACCGTCAACGTTGCAATGGCTACTTGAGCGGCTTCTTGCATAATTTGATCAAATTTATCCTGTACATTCATAAATAATGCATCTCCTTGATAACAAAAATTAACACTGTTCATTATTTGGATAAAATCAGCAATTTTGTTTCTCATGCTTTATTCAACTTTATTATAAGATTTTAAAAATCACTGTCCATTAAATCGCTGTTCAAATTAAAGCAAAATTACGCACATAATTAGTCGTAGTCACGGTGGTTATACGGCTTATTTGGAAAAGAGCTCAGGCCCTGAGTATTACTGCCGTTGTCGCTTGGACCAAGTCAGAGTAGCGCAAAAGTCAGATTTAGCAACGCGCTTTAATAACGTTTAAAAGCCTGATCAATCACCGTAAAGGCTTGATCCAATTGTGCGCGGGTGATTACCAGTGGTGGTTGGAACCGTAAAATATGATCCAGACCAGTAATCATTAAAACGCCGTGTTCAAAGCAGTCGCGGATAATCGTTTGGGCAGCGTTCACTGCTGGCTGCTTTGTTTGCCGATCGGTAACTAGCTCAATCCCGGCGTTAAGGCCAATGCAGCGCACATCGCCAATTAAGGGGTACTTTTGTTGTAGTGCCCGCCATTTATCGGCGGCATACTGACCATCAATTTTTGATTTAGTGACTAATTTTTCTTGATCAATGACGTCCAAAGTGGCTAGGGCGGCCGCACAACAAATTGGGTTGGCCGCGGTTGTTGTAGCGTTGGCCGGTGCCGGTAAACTGTCCATGATTTCAGAACGACCAATCACTGCCGACAAAGGCATGCCGGACGCTAGCGATTTACCTGTGGCCAATAAATCAGGGACGATACCGTAGTGATCAATCGACCAGTAAGTACCGCTGCGACCTAATCCTTGGTTGATTTCGTCAACGGCAAACATGATCCCATTTTGCCGACAAAAGTTAGCCAAGGACTGTAGGTAGGCCTTAGGCGGTGCAATAATGCCAGCGTCACCTTGAATCGGTTCAATGATAATTGCGGCTACCTCTTCAACGGGTAGGTCACGCTCGAATAATTGTTTGAATTCGTAAAAGCTACGTTTGGCAAAGGCCGCCGTCGTTTCGTTGGGTAATTGATCACGATAAGCGTTTGGAAAATGAACGTGGTAGACGTCAGGTAGTAAAGGGCCCATTTTTCGGTGCATGTTTGGGCTAATTGCGGACAAAGTTGCGGCGCCCAAAGTCGTACCGTGCCAGCTGTTACTGAAAGAAAGGATGATTGGCCGTTTGGTATAGGCACGGGCAAATTTAATTAAGCCCTCGGCGGCCTCGGAGCCAGAAGTGCTAAAAGAGACCTTTTTCGGCGCAGTACCAGGGGCTAATTTAGCCAAACGCTCAGCCAATTTGATTTCAGGTTGGTGGTAAAAGTAGCCAGAAATATAGTGAACAAGCTGATCAGCCTGCTGTTTGATGGCCTGGACCACTTCCGGCCTGCTGTGCCCGACATTAACGGCCGATACACTGGCCAGCAAATCAATGTAGTGATTGCCATCAACGTCCCACAACTCGGCTCCTAAACCATGATCAACGACTAAATTAAAAAAAGGTAAACGCCCTGCGCCAGCAAAATAGCGCTGGTCTTGGGTGACTAATTGTTCATCCCGTTGATGCTGTCTTGTCATAACTGCCACCTCCAAGGGAGTGTTTGGAAAAGCGTCCAGATTCTGAGGATTAACCTAAACAGACGAATTACCTTTGAAAAAGGTGATTTGGCTGTTGTAGCTACTATTACGCAATTGAGGATTATTACTAGCCTCGCTGACGATGTCGATCGGACTAGAATGAACCGAAGTCCGAATCGCAGCACAAAACGCTAATAATCTAGATGCTTCATACGTTGTCCATTCAACTACTACTTCGCAATTATGGTTAGTTATTTGCAAAGATCGCAAATAACTCATGATGCTTCGAATGTTGTCTATTCTTGTGGCAAAGTACGTGCCGCAAGAACTAGCACGGCCAAAACCGCCAAGTTGAAACATGGCAACCGCAGGAATCTGCTTTTTCAAGCACGTTTATACTAAACTAGTCAAGTAAATAACTAATAAAGGTGTTTTTTAAATATGACCCAAATTCTACCATTCAAACACTCTCTAATTATAGCAAAAATAAATGTGAAAATAGAAGTTAGATTTTGAACGCAACTTTATTCATGCTTTACTAGGATATAAGTTTTAAAAATTAAAGTAGGTAAGGTTGATATTGTTTGTAAAATGGTTGTGCTAAGAGTGAACCGCGGCTTCAATAACGGCCTTTGCAATAATTTAAAAACTTTATTTTCTGAAAACGTTGTATAAGGCTTTTCCCACCGCGCATTTATCTGTATGATAAAAGTGATAACGGAGGTGCGCTATGCAAAAGATTTTGATTTTAAATGCAGGAAGTTCGTCACTTAAGTGGCAGCTATTTGAAATGCCCAGTGAAACGGTGATCGCCAAAGGTGCAGTTGATCGTTTGGCGATGACCGATTCGATTTTTACCATTAAATATGCGGGCAATCAGAAATATACGAAAACAATTGATCATTTAGATCACGAAGACGCCGCACAATTATTGCTAGCCAAATTACAAGAGCTCAACATTATTACGAGTCTAAGTGATTTAAGTGGTGTGGGCCACCGCGTCGTTGCCGGTGGGGAAGTCTTCAAACACGCGGTGAAAGTAACACCAGAACGTCTAAAGCAAATTGATTCAATGAAGGCTTTTGCGCCCTTACACAACCCAATGGAAGTTAACTATATTAAAATAATGCAGCACGTCTTACCCCAAGTTGCGCAATATGCAGTTTTTGACAGTCAGTTTTTTACTGATTTACCAGAAGAAAACGCCATTTACAGTATTCCCTACGAAGATACGCAAAAGTTCAATATTCGGCGTTACGGCGAACACGGAATTAGCCATCAGTACCTGGCCAATCGCGCTGCCGAGCTACTTGGTAAACCATTAGCCGATTTAAAAATGATCACTTTACATTTAGGCAGTGGTTCATCAGTGGCTGCCGAAAAAAGCGGTAAGGCCTATGATACCTCGATGGGCTTTACGCCGCTGACTGGCCTGACGATGGGAACACGCGCGGGCGATGTTGATCCGGCGGTTGTGCCCTATTTAATGGAGAAGCTGCATCTAGACTCAGCAACGGATGTCATTAAACGTTTAAATCAGCAGTCAGGCCTACTGGGTATTTCGGGAATTTCTTCTGATATGCGTGATTTAAAGGCGGCCACCGATAATCCCCGGGCGCAGTTAGCAATTGAAATTTTTATCAACCGCGTAGTTAAATACGTAGGAAGTTACTTTGCCGAATTAGGTGGTTTGGACGTCCTTGTTTTTGCGGGCGGTATTGGTGAACATAACGCCGAACTACGGGCTGAGATTGGCAAACGGCTGGCAGCACTAGGTGTCACGATTGATTCAAAATTGAACGCGGCCGGCAAGGAAGGACTACTGTCAATGCCAGAAGCCAAGGTGCAAGTGATGCTAGTGCCAACCAATGAAGAATTGGCGATGGTTCGCCAGGTGGGAGCATCGCTAGAGAGTGTTTGAAAAAGCGGTTAGATTATGGAGTATAGCCTAGACGGGCGAAAAGAGACGCGCAGCGGATCGTTCGACCGGCGTAGCTAACCGCAGGAACCTGCTTTTTCAAACACGTTTCCGCTAAATCCGCTAGGGGGCTACTGTTAAAAATATTTTCAAAACACGATCTAAATCAATGTACGGTAAGCTGGATTCCTTTAAAATGAACCCTAATTAACTTAATTTTAAATACCGCAAACATCCTTTGCTTCAAATGGCCTGACTTAAACTATAAGTGCTACATTGACCCCTTAACTTAAACAGAGTCCCCCGTAATCCAGATTTCTTTTCTAGATTACGGGAGGCCCTTTTTTTGCTAGAAAGGCGTTTCTATGTTAAAGTGGTCCTTTGGGTCAATTTGAAATTTTTAATGAAAAGATTGTTATAGTAGTACTTTTAGTGTTGATCGAAATTGAAAGTTTAATAAAATTATAAAAATGCTGTTTATATTGTAGAAACACGAATTAAGGAGGTTCATTCATTGATTACTGTTAGTAATATGAGTTTAAGTTTTTCCGACCGTAAGCTGTATGATGACGTCAATTTGAAATTTACGCCAGGTAATTGTTACGGCATTATTGGTGCCAATGGTGCTGGCAAATCAACTTTTTTGAAAATATTGGAAGGTAAAATCAAACCGACTACAGGAACGGTTTCGATTTCACCAAATGAACGAATGGCGAGCCTGAACCAGGATCACTATGCTTTTGAAGATGAAACGGTGCTGAACACGGTTATCCAGGGGCATAAGCGTTTATACGAAATCATGCAGGAAAAGGATGCCTTGTACGCTAAGGCTGATTTTAGTGACGCCGATGGGATGAAAGCTGCCGAACTAGAAGGCGAGTTTGCTGAATTAGATGGTTGGAGCGCCGAAACTGAAGCTGATCAATTGCTGCAACAATTAGGCATTGATGAAAAAATGCAGCAGTTAAAAATGAGTGAACTAACTGAAAACGATAAAGTTAAGGTCTTGTTGGGCCAAGCCTTATTTGGCAAACCTGATATTTTGTTATTGGACGAACCAACAAATGGCCTGGACACGCAGACAATTCAATGGTTGGAAAATTTCTTGGGCGATTTTCCCAATACAGTCATCGTTGTCTCACATGATCGCCATTTTCTGAACACGGTTTGTACCCAAATGTGTGACGTTGATTTCGGTAAAATCCAACTATTCGTTGGTAATTACGATTTCTGGCTGGAATCCAGTCAATTAGCTGCCAAGTTGAAATCTGACGCCAATGCCAAAAAAGAAGATCAAATTAAGGAATTACAAGCATTCGTGGCTCGTTTTAGCGCCAACGCTTCAAAATCGAAACAGGCAACGTCACGGAAAAAGCAATTAGAGAAAATTACCTTAGATGATATTAAGCCATCAAGTCGCCGCTACCCGTACATTAAATTTGAAAGCGAACGACCTCTGGGTAATGACTTATTACGTGTGGAAAATATTTCCAAAACCGTCGATGGCGTTAAGATCTTGGATAACATTACCTTTACCATTCAGCCGGGCGAAAAGGCGGCCTTAATTAGTCGTAGCGATTTGGCAACGACAACTTTAATGCAGATTTTAGCAGGCAAATTGCAGCCTGATCACGGCACGGTTACTTGGGGAATTACGACGCAACGTAGTTATTTGGCGAAGGATATTAACGCTGAATTTGATAATAGTGAACTTTCCATTTTGGACTGGTTACGCCAGTTTGCATCCAAGGAACAAAGCGATAATACGTTTTTACGTGGTTTCTTAGGCCAAATGCTATTTTCAAATGATGATGTGTTGAAAAAACTAAACGTACTATCTGGTGGCGAGAAGGTTCGCTGCATGTTAGCGAAGTTGATGCTAACCAAGGCCAACGTGCTCTTGTTAGATGATCCAACTAATCATTTGGATCTTGAATCAATTACAGCATTAAATAATGCTTTAGTTGATTATAAGGATTCCATTATTTTAACTTCCCACGATTACGAATTTATCCAAACCATCGCTGACCACATTGTCGAAGTAACGCCAAATGGTGCGATTGATCGTGCCGAAACGACTTACACGGAGTTCCTAGATCACCAAGACGTTCAAAAAAAGGTTGCGGCACTTTACGCCGAAGCCAAATGATTGAGCTAGCGTATGATAAATGGTAAAGTGGCTCCTGGAACTTGATTTTATTAGTTGAAGGGAAGTTTTAGTATGGCCGTTTTTCGTGCGTACAGTGATGAACAAAAAATTGAATATTTAAAACAAGCAGCGCCTAACGCTGATGTTTATACCGATAATGCAACCTTGGCGAAGCATTTAAATGCACCACAGGGAATGCAAGTCGCAACTGGTAAATTATTTGCTTATGTAGCGGTCAGCAATGTCGCGGATATTCAGGGCGTTTTACAGGCCGCCCGAAAATTTCACATTGCGGTTATTCCACAAACAACGGCAACTAGTACCGTTTCCGGCTCTGATGGCATTGATGGCGCGATTATCTTGTCGACTGCCAAGATGGCCAAAATTTTAGAAGTCAACCGTGAGGACCAAGTTGCCGTTGTCCAACCTGGTGTTATTAATAAGGATTTGGACACTGCCGCTAGAAAAATTGGTATGTTTTACGCACCAGATCCGGGTTCTAAACCAATTTCCGCAGTTGGCGGCAACGTTGCGACTAACGCAGGTGGGATGAGTACCGTGAAATACGGTGCAACTAAGGATTCGGTATTAGGGATGAAGGTCGTCTTGGCTGATGGCCGCGAAATCTCACTTGGTCACCGCACTTTAAAGCAGGCTTTTGGTTACAATTTAACCCAATTATTTGTTGGGTCAGAAGGAACTTTAGGCATCATTACTGAAATTACCGTTAAATTGTTCCCAATTCCTTTGGGCACATCCGTAACGGGGGTTGCTTTTTTCAAGGATATGACCGAATTATCTAAAGCAGTTACTGAAATTCGCGCCTCTGGTGTTTACCCAGCAATGCTTGAAGCCTTGGACGCACACACGGTTGAAGCAATTGATAAGTATGAAGGAACCCACTATTCTGATAATAGTGGCGCCATGTTGATTTTACGCCTTGATACTGGTGGCGATGCGGCCTTGAAGGCTACTGAAAAAATTCTGGATCAGTTTAACGCCCAGAACTTGCAGGTTACTTCTGATCCAAAGAAGGCTGCTGCAATCGAAAAATTGCGCCAAGATATGTTACCAGCAGTTTTTGCCAATGGTAATCACGTGATGGAGGATATGGCAGTTCCCATGTCTAAGCTGGCGCCAATGATGGATTACATCAGTGAAGTTGGCAAAAAATTGGACGTTGATATTTATACGGCAGGTCACGCCGGCGATGGCAATGTTCATCCAAGTTTAATTTGGCCAAAAGAAGAAAAGGAAGTCCCTGAAAAAGTTATTCAGGCTTTACAACTAATGTTCCACGAAACTTTACGCCTAGGTGGCACAATTTCCGGTGAACATGCAGTTGGCATGTTGAAAAATCAGTGGGTAAATGAAGAATTAGGTGACGATGTTGATATGCTTCAACACCAGATCAAAGATTTATTTGACCCAATGAATTTGTTAAATCCAAAACGGAAGATTGACTAGCAAGATCTACTTAAGAATTATAGCTAGTGTTTGGTACGTTTAAACTTAATTAATCTTTTTATACAATTGAATACGCTAATAACTAGGACCAGCTGATCAATTTGTCATCGGTTAGTAGGTCAAGGAGTGTTTTCCTGATTATTTTGATGGAAACGTGTTTGAAAAAGCAGATTATTGCGTATAGCTACGCCAGTCGAACGATCCGCTGCGCGTCTCTTTTCGCCTAGCTAGGCTATACTCCATAATCTAACCGCTTTTTCAAACACTCTCCTAGTTATTAGCGTATTTTTGTGCACCTAAAACAATTTTCGCAAGCAAATTGATGTATAAATATTAGGCCGCTTCTGCTAAAATAGGGCTATTTAATTGAAAACGTTTCTCAATTATGAATATGAGCCAAAGGTGGATTAGTATGGCAAAGTTAGTTGGAAAAGATTTGGTTATTGGTTACCGCCAGCAGGTTATTATGGCTCTCTGTCAAATCCTGTTGATAGCCAATTTTACAGTGTTAGAAGTTAGGCAACTTCTAATGCTGTTTTTTTATTTGGTTTGGTGCGCATTTGTTGTAGTTTGATCCGTGAAACTAAATGGTGATAGTTGCGAAAACCAAAGG
>NZ_RHNQ01000035.1 GCF_003946275.1 Loigolactobacillus backii | reverse complement strand
AATCTTATTTTTTTCGTCCTTAATTTTTTGATTAAGGGCTTTTAATTTAGCTTCTTGTTTTTCTAAGTTACTTTGAGACATAACGATCCCTCCAATCATATTAGAAATAATCACCGAAACTATATCATATAGGAAACGTTAAGTCAAAGTATAAAATTTGAAATAGCGAAGCGGAAGGCATACACTAAAAGTAAATTCAGGAGAATCAGCAGACCGAGTGAAACGAGGTCAATGCGCACTTACACACAACAACTAAAGTTGGTTGTGTTATTGTGCTAAACACTTGTATTAGAAGTCGCCGTTGGCGACAAAAAAATCAAGCCCATAAACCCAAAGAAAGGTGGTGACCGACATGGCAATTTTTCACATGAGCTTTAGTAATATTAGTGCTGGAAAAGGAAGAAGTGCAATTGCTGGAGCAAGTTATCGAAGTGGCGAAAAATTATTCGATCAAAAAGAAGGTCGAAGTTATTTTTATGCTCGGTCGGTTATGCCAGAAAGCTTTATTTTAACACCAAAGAATGCGCCAGAATGGGCGAGTGATAGAGAGAAATTATGGAACGAAGTTGAAAGAAAAGACCGTCGAGCAAACTCACGGTACGCTAAAGAGTTTAACGTGGCTCTACCAGTTGAATTAAGTGAAGATGAACAGAAAGAATTATTGACAAAATATGTAGAAGAAGATTTTGTTGATGAAGGTATGGTTGCCGATGTGGCAATTCATAGAGATCACCCAGATAATCCGCACGCTCATGTGATGTTAACTAACCGTCCATTTAACCCAGACGGAACGTGGGGATTGAAAAGTAAACGAGAAAACATATTAGACGAAAATGGGAACAAGACTTATACAGGAAATAGTCGTTTCCCAAGATCAAGAAAGGTGTGGTTAGTTGATTGGGATAAAAAAGAAAAAATCAATCAATGGCGGCACAATTGGGCGGCAAGTGTAAATCAGGCTTTGGAGCAAAAAAATATTCCCGATCGGATCAGCGAAAAATCATTTGTGGAACAGGGAATAGCTGACACACCAATGCAACATGAGGGAATCAATAGCAAACGGCATGAAAGAAAAGCATTTAACCAACAAGTTAAGAACTATCGCAAGGCCAAAGCCAGTTATAAAAACAACCAAGAAAAAGTAATCAATAGAGGTCATTTAGATAGCCTAAGTAAACACTTATCGTTTAATGAAAAACGGGTAGTTAAAGAGTTAAGCCATGAACTGAAAACTTATATCAGTTTGGAGAACTTAGATGATAAACGGCGCATGCTATTTAATTGGAAAAACAGCACCTTAATTAAACATGCGGTTGGTGAAGATGTGACTAAACAATTATTGACAATTAACCAACAAGAAAGCTCACTCAAAAAAGCAGATGAACTCTTAAATAAAGTGGTCGATCGCACGACGAAAAAACTTTATCCAGAGCTTAATTTTGAACAGACCACGCAAGCTGAAAGACGAGAATTAATTAAGGAAACCGATAGCGAACAAACAGTTTTCAAGGGTAGTGAATTAAACGAACGTTTAATGAACATTCGTGATGATTTGTTGACCCAACAATTATTGGCCTTTACCAAACGGCCATACGTTGGCTGGAAGTTATTAATGCAACAAGAAAAGGAAGTCAAAATCGAACTGAAATATACGCTGATGATTCATGATGATAGCTTAGAAAGTCTAGATCACGTTGATCAAGGTCTACTAGAAAAGTATTCACCAACCGAGCAGCAAAAGATTACTCGCGCAGTCAAAGATTTGCGAACAATCACGGCTGTTAAGCAAGTTATTCAAACCCAATACCAGGAAGTTTTAAGAAGAGCCTTTCCTAACGGCAATTTTAATGAATTACCAATGATTAAACAGGAACAAGCCTATACAGCCGTGATGTACTATGATCCTGTTTTAAAGCCATGTCAGGCTGAAACAATTGAACAGTGGCAAGCAAATCCACCACAGGTGTTCAGTCCCCAAGAACATCAACAAGGACTAGCTTATTTATCGGGACAGCTTAGCTTAGATCAGTTAGAAAATCATCACTTACAACGGGTTTTAAAGCATGATGGCACTAAACAACTCTTTTTTGGCGAATGCAAAGCCGATCCGACGATTAAGAACAGTCAGATCGAGAAAATCCAAAAGCAGTTAAAAGGGCAACAAGCCAAGGACGACCAGTATAGAAAAGTAAATATTGGACATTATCAACCGCTAAATTACAAGCCAGTTAGTCCAAGCTACTACTTAAAGACGGCCTTTAGTAACGCAATCATGACCGCCCTATATGCCCGTGATGAAGATTACGAACGGCAAAAACAGGCGCAAGGTTTAAAGGAGACTGAGTGGGAAATGACGAAAAAGCAACGGCAACACCAAACTCGAAACCGGCATGAAGATGGGGGCATGCACTTGTAATCTAAATATAAAATTAAAAGTGCACAAACGTGCTCATTTAACGGTACAATGAATCTAATATAGGGAAAGGAGTATTCACATGTGACAAAGAAACAGGAATGGTTTAGCTTAGCTCAAGCTAGTCTCGAGCTTGAACGAGGTAGTACGTACGTGAGTGTTTGGTTAAGACGGCACCCTAACGAGTTGCCAAGTGAAATGCTCATGGAAACGGGCAAAGTTAAATTAATATCTGAAGATGGCATTGAATGGATTAAAAAACACATAAAAAAAGAGGGCGTCCTCGTCAGCAGTAGAGTTGCTAACGGGGATCAGCACCTGGAAGTTACGATTCTAGGTGTCACCCTCCTAATAATCCATTTTACCGGGCGGGTTAGGGGAACGTCCAGAGAACAATTATCCCGATTGATTTAAAGGAGGTGATCCAATGAAAGTAGAAAGCTGGCAGGGCATTAATGGCAAGCTAATTCATAATGGCCAGAAAGCTATCGTGGTTAAAGACGAACAAGAATTGACGGATCAAGACAAGTTACAAGACCGATTGAAACAGGAAGGTAAACCAATTGACGAGGTACGGAAAGCATTAATCAAAAATACCGTTAAGCGTCAGATTAAGACCGACCCATTAAAAATCAGTAGTTGGTTTAATCATCATCAAGACAGCAAGAACGCCAAAAAAACTGAAAAGCTAGTTAGTGATAAGCCAACTCATCAATATAAGCAAATTAAAAATGAAATGACCTTTTTTGGTGAGAGTTTCCTGGAAGGCTTCTTAGGTTTCTATGGCTTAGAAGTTGATAACGCCTTAGACCGTTACGAACATAATTTGCATGTCTTAGAGACCCAAGAATTAGGCCAGTCAGAAAAAGAGTATTACTTAGCCACGAGTGAAAACGGCCGCGTCAAATTAGCCACCGATCCATTACCAAGCCAGCAAATTGCCGAGGAACAAATGAACAAGTTCTATCAGCGTGAGCCAGAAGAAACGCAGGCAGAACAAATTCAATTACGGTCATCAGAAGACGATAGGAAGGAGGAATAACATGAAGTTCAGCAAAATGAAAGCGCTAACAGCTACTGGAGCTACTGCGATTTATTTGGGCTTGATGAACGCCCAGGTTGTTTTGGCGGCGGACGGTGGCGAAGTTAAAAGCAAGCTAACCAGCGCTGGTAAGACGATTCAAGGTATTTTAACTGGCTTGGTCGTTTTAGTTGGGATTTGTGTCGCGCTATTTATTATTATCAAAAGAATGCCTGACGCAGACGATCCGCGAGAGAAATCAGAAGTTTATCACGCGGTTGGTCGGGTGGCTGGTTTAGTGGCCTTAGCGGCAGCGATTATCTGGCTATTACCTTGGGTTTACAGCCTATTCACTTAATTTAAAAAGGAGCCTGCCAAATGAAAAAAGGTAAAGAGTTTATTTTTCCAGAAAACGTTGATAAAGATTATGGTATTTGGAAAGATTACACCTTAAAAGATTTTGGCTATGCGGCGCTGGCAGGACTAGTGGGCTTAATTTTTATTGCAATCCCACCCTATGGTCTGATCTTAGTCCTGATAAAAATAGTGATTGTTGTCTTAGCCATGACGATTGTCATGGCTATTTTAACAATTAGGCCAGTTGCGGCGCGGAAGAATATTAAAGTGCGGGATAACTTTAAGTTGAAACGCCACTATGCCAATGGTCAGAAACTGTTTTATTTAAAACCGAAGAAGCGAGGTGAACTAAATGCGTTTGAAGAAGAGCAAAACCGCCAATAAATCAGCGAAGCTCGATTGGGATTACCAACCGCCTAAAATCAATGGTGGTAAAGAGACCATTGATGATATGAGCCTGGTGGTGGGCATGTATGGCAACTACGAAGTCACTAAAACGGGGAATTTGGTCGGCATTTTGGCAGTTAGTGGGATCAACCTTGACCTGTTGAATGAAACAGAACAGCAAGACGTTTTTGAAGACTATGGTGCCTTTCTCATGAGTACGTTGGGTGAAGGCGTTGATGACACGTTACAGTTCTTAGAGCCGACGATTCCCGTCAATATGACGGCTTATCTCAATGGTCTCAAACGGCGGTATCTCGCCTTACAAAAAGACCACCCGGAGCAACAGTTCAAAATCCAATTAATAGCCAGTTATTTGGATCACTTTACTAAAGTCCAGGAATCCAAAAACATGACGACTAAGCAACATCTGCTAATTGTTAAGGTGCCGATTAAGGATAAGAGCGTTAAAAGCTTAATCCTAGCGGTCAGTCATTTAGACGAAAAGATCGAACAAGTTAAGCGGGATATTGAAAATGCGTTAACGGACTTTGATGTGACGGCCAAAGTGTTGACTAGTCAAGAAGTCCAAGAGATTTTAAAGAACTTAATCAATTTCAATGGATAGGAGGCAACAGTATGAGTTTTGGCGATAAGGTCATTGATTTGTTCATGCCAACCAAGAAAGAAAGTCAGCAAAATAGTGAACCAGCGGTTAATAAACAAAAACCGGAGGTTGAAGACTTTACCAAGCTGATTGATCGTGATAGCTTGCATTCACTATTCCCGTTTAGCTGGGAACAGTACCCCACCTACGTCCAGTCGGGGGAGAATTTTATTCGGGTGTTAGCAATTGCTGACTACCCCAAGCGGGTTTACGGCAACTGGTTGTCAGAGTTAAAGCGCAAAAAAGGCGTTATCGATATTGTGCAATATATCGACAGCGCCAGTAACAATTCAATGATTACCTATTACAAGAAGACGATTCAAAATAAGGAAGCGCAGAAGTTAAATACGTTCGACCCGTATAAAAAGAAGATTCTGCAAAATTATATTGATTCAGCCAACATGCAACTAGATAAATACCTCGATAATTCTACCACATTTGTGTACCAACATATGCTCATTTATCTGCGGGCCAACAGTTTAGCAGACTTAGATGACTTAACCGAAAACGTTAAGAATACGTTGATTAAGCTACAAATGAAGCCCCTAGTGCCCGTTAAAGCAACCTTTCAAGCTTTCTGGTCAACCATGCCAATTAACGAGAACCTCATGGGGGATTACACCTATAAAGAAAGTAATACCGAAGTCGCCAGCAGCATGTTTCCCTTTGACGACGCCGAAATTCTGGACTTAAAGCCGAGAAGCGATATTGAAGGGGTTAACAAAGATACCAACAGCTTAATTGCCGTGGATATGCTGGATCGCAATAAGACGCTTAATCAAAATCAAGTGATTATTGGGACCTCGGGGGTCGGCAAGACCACCTATATGATTCAGAAAATTCTACGCTACGCCATTCAAGACTATCAACTCTACATTATTGATCCAGAAAACGAATATACCAAGATTGTCGAAGCCCTGGGTGGGGCAGTCTTGCACTTAACTTCTAATGCGAAGTACAAAATTAACCCGCTACAAATCTTTTCCGAAGAAATCTTAAGCGCCGATGAAGCGGTCACAAACCTTGATTTACTAGTCAAAGATAAAATCCAGCGATTAAAGGGATTCTTTGAAGTGCTTAAAACCGGGATTACCCAAGTTGAGCTGGCAATCCTTGATGATGTCGTTAAACAAGCTTACGTCAACAGTGGCGTTTTGAAATATAGCCGCTTAAAAGAGATTAAAGACGATCAGTGGCCGACCTTATCCAATGTTTATGACGAGTTGGAAAAACTGGCAGATAAAGACGAAGACAAATTCAATCGGGTTAAAGACTTCTACTACATCTTAGGCAGTTATACCCATGGTTCTAACAGCCTATTTGACGGCCATACCAACGTCAACCTAAAGGGGAAGATCATTTCTTTTGATCTAAAACCACTACAAAGTGAACAGGAAGTCCAATCAGCGGCTTATCTGAATACTTTTCAATACCTGTGGGACGAAATTACCAAAGATCGGCATAGCCGCAAGAAATTGTTTGTTGATGAATTTCACTTTTTGACCTTGCATAAAGCGGCCGCCACCTTTTTCCATCAAGCATACAAACGTTTTAGAAAATACAATGCCGGGGCCATTGCCGGAACGCAGCAAATTCAAGATGTGATTGAAGGCACGACAGATACCGGGCAGAACATTGGTGAAGCCATTATTGGGAACTCCTACACCAAAGTATTCTTTGGCCTTGATGGTAAAGGTGTCGATGATGTCATTACTAAGTTAAGAATGACGTTCTCGGATAAAGAAAAGAAGTTACTAGAACGCAGACGACAAGGTGAAGCTCTGATGATCTATGGTAGCCAGCGTGCCTTTATGCGTGTCGAGTTGACCGAAGAAGAACTACGGCTAATCGACCCAGAAGCTTACCAAGAAAAATACAATCGTGAGACAGCCGAACAACCGGATTATCAAAAGCGCGTGATCTTAACTCCCAGTGAAATTGACGCTTTAACTACCACCGAGGAGGAAGGAGGGACTTTAAATGAGTAAATCAAATCAGCTATTAAATATCGAGGTTGGCACGTTCAAGCGACAGGGGAACAAATTAATTCTCGAACTCAATCACAATCAGTTTCGATATGACCAGTTGAGTGAGCTAAACGAATTAAAGCAAGCTGATTTCAATTTCTTACAGTTGGTTAACGTAGTTGAGCAAGACCAGAAGGTTGTTTTAACTTATACCTTGCCGGATAAGGTCAGATCATTAAAGGAATTACCACAGGAGAATAAGGCAATCCGTTCAGCAATTGCGAAAGAAATTATGGCGCAAAATGTGGTTAACGATAGTCAGTATCACATTGCGTTGAACCCAGCCAACCTATGGTATTACCCAATGCAACATGTTTGGTACGCCTACCGGGCCAATGAACTCATGCCTTATGATGACAAGCATAGCAATTTAGCCAAATACAAAGCACTGATTCTGTTTTGCTTGACGGGGACGCCCTATGAACGGCTACTAAGCAATCCTAAAGAAGCCCTAGCTAAACACCCGGACGACTATTTACAACAAGTAGCTAAAGCTACGTCGTTAAATGAGTTAACGGAAGTGGTTAACGGCATTGAGGACTTTGTGAGCTATCACGAATGGCAGGAAGTTGAAACGGCCCAGCAGAAAACCAAACAACGTTTATGGTTGAGTATGGCCGGGGTGGCGATTGTGGCCGTTTTGGCCGTCGGCTTAGTCCATAAAAGTGACGAACGAAAGTATCAAAGCTTAGCTAACCAGAACCAAGCCCAGGTCACGCGATTAAAATATAGCGGTCAAATTCAGACCGCTTTAAATGATCATAAGTGGTCAGAAGCACAAAAAGATATGCAACGAGCCGGCTATCCTGCAACTAAGCAGGTCAGTGTCTTTTTAAAGCATCGTCAGTACCAGCAAGCCTTGAAGGTTGACCCAAGCCAGTTGAATAAGGTTGTCAATGCGGCTTATGCCAATAAAGATAGCAGTCAAGTGGCCGATTGGCAGTTACCAACTAAGGCGACGAGCAAGCAAAAAGACCAGTTGAAACTTGAAAAAGCGATTGTTAATTATGATACCAATACGCTTAATAACCAATTATCCTTTACGACGAACGCTGATGTTTTATTGAGAATGGGACAAGCCTTCCTAGCCCATAACGATACGCAAGACGCCCAGACCGTCCAAACCAAATTAGCCGGTGTGAATAGTCCTAAAGCTAAGTATTTAAAAGCCCTGTTAAGTCTCAATGCCGCTAAGAACGAAGTTAGCGACGCCCAAAAGAAGTTAGATGACGCCAACAAGATTGATGGCAGTAAAGATAAGGATAAAGATAAGAAGGTGGATTCGGCTAAGTCGGACTTAAAGAATGCGCAGAGTGACCAATCAGCAGCGCAAAAACAAGTCGATCAGGCCAAGCACAAAGTGGGTGATTAAATGCAGGTATTGTCATTTGAATATAAGAAAAAGAAGTGGAAATTGATTGCTTATATTGTGGGTGGCGCCCTTCTGCTAATCATCTTGCTAATCGCCGCGCTTACTGGTCAATTGCAAGAAAACAGTTGTGATAATTCAACGACCACAGAAACGCAATTAGATAGTAAGAGCATGACGGAAAATGCCAAAAACATCTATGCCCACTGGAAACAAAAGTATGGTGCCACCCCACAAGCGGCCGCCGGTATCTTGGGGGTCTTACAACTAGAAAGTCGCCTTGATCCCAAGTCCGTTAATTCCAGTTCCGGGGCCACGGGCTTAGCCCAGTGGTTAGGTGGTCGAAAAGATAAACTGGAAGATTTAGCCCATAAAGAAAATAAACCAGCGACCAATCTCGGGGTACAGTTGGATTATCTCGACCAAGAATTGAACAGTAGTTACTATGCGTCAAACAAGCAGATTTTTAAATATACGGACGTGCATAAAGCGACCAAATCCTGGTTAATGGATTACGAGGGTATGAGTAAGAACCCGGAACAATGGTATTTAAGCCAAAGATACGGTTATGCCGATCATTGGTATTCCGTGTTGGGTGCAAGTGATCCCGTGTCCGGTAATACGTTAGACAATGCGAGTTCCGGCGATCTGACCGAACTAGGTTGTGATAGTGACCCGAGCTATTCCGGTGGCAGCATTGTTAAAAACGCGGAAAGTATGAAGGGCGACTTCTATTATGTTCAAACCCACCCTAGCCCCGATTTAGGTAGCGATTTAAAGAATCCTAACAAAACCGGTGGGACAGATTGTTCAGGCTTTGTCTGGTTAGCCTTGAATAAAGCTGGTTACAAGGTACCGGCCAACATGGGCTGGTTCACCGGCACGATGGCCAGTGACGCCAAAGGTAGCCATCAATATCTGAAACAGATCAGTGAAAATGACGCAAAGGCCGGCGATATTGTCATCGTCAATCAAGGTGCGGGAGCCGGAAACAACGGTCACACTGCCATTCTGCTAGGCAAATGGCAAGGCAAAGCCACCAAAATCATTGAACAAGGTGGCGTAGGCGACAAGGTTAACGAAAGTACCTTTGGCACCGCCTTTTATAGCTTACTAAGTGGTAGCGATGTAACGTTAGCCCGGCCAATCAAGAAGTAAGGAGGACGAGTAAATGAAACGCAGCATGGTTTTAAGTATTGCGATTGGTAGTTTGATCTTAATCATGTCATTAGGGGCGAATGTCTATCAGCATAGCCAAATTAAGCAGGCACAACAACAGATTAGTCGCTTACAACAACAAAAGCGTCAAGTCAGCCAGCAATTAACCAAAACTAATCAACAAAAGCAGTTATTGAGCGCTCAAATTGACAGTTATAAGACCTACCAAAATAATAAAGATAAAAGTCAGGCTGAACTTAGCTTTAATACGGTGGTCACCAAGTTCTTTGAGGTCATGAATAACTTCAAGCCCAAGACCTACGGTCAGCGTAAAGATGGCGTGAAAGACTTGATTTCCGACAAGCTATATCAGCAATACTTTTCAAATAAGGGCACGTATGGTGATAGCAATAGTGTTTCAGCCAAATTAGATCAGCTGAACCTGTATACACAAAGTAAGCAGGGCCAAGATATGAAAGGCTTGGCCGTCGTTAGTTATGAAAGTAAGAGTGGCGACAACGACTGGCAAAAGGCGACGGTACTTTATCAAGTGACTTTCGATACCACCACGGATCGAATCACCGCAGTCCAAAATTTAGGTAGTAGCTTTAAAGCCAGTGACCTTAATTAAGCGGGTTGGTAAGGCCATAGCGGTAATCGTGGTGGTTTTAGCCGTTAGCGGGTTTGCTGGTCATCAATACGTCAATCACGTGGAAAAACAGCGGCCAGTTGTGACGCTGGCTAAGCACAAGCACCCTGAAAAAGTGTTGTTCTTCTATCGCGATGATTGCCCGGATTGTCAGTCTATTTTCCATCAAATTTATTGGCACAACGCAATCAGTCACAACATCGTCTTGATTAACATGAATCAATCGCAGAATCGGCACTACATTCAGCAATATCAATTAACGTCAGTCCCAACCTTGATCTATGGTAAGCAACGGTACACCGGTACCAACCAACAAAGAATTAAACAGATAGTAGGTGATTAGATGAAAGACAAATTATTAAACAGCGTTAAAGCCAGTTGGCCGTACCTACTAACGCTAATTATTGGCTTGTATTTAGCAGAGATTTTAGCTGGCTCTGTCATGGCCTTGTCCCGCTATAAGTTGGCATTTGCGGATCATATGCCAACGGTGTTAAAACAGTTAGTCTTACACCCCTGGCACTATTACAGTTTGTATTTGGGGCAAAAGAACCCGGTATTAATTATCGTCAGTATCGCTGTGGTACTATACACCGTCTATTTTGCCTTGAAACGGAACAGCAAGCATAAAGCTTGGGAAACCGCAGACACTGAAACCCACGGGAGCGCGACTTGGGGTAATCTAAAAGAATTGAGTGACCATTATTTTAGTATCAGTCCTAAGGACTTAACTACTTCCTTCAATACGATGACTGACCTAGAGGCCGTCAAAATGCTCATCGATAAAAGTCAATCCGAAACGAAACCGGAAAAGGAGAATTTAAAATGACACAAGAAAACTACGTAACTAAAAATTCTTATACTCGTGCAGAAGCCGATCTACTAATTGCAATATCAGAATGGGTGTCAGCGATTGGGCAACTTCCTGAATCAAAAGCACTCGCATTAGATGACTTAGTCGCGATTCAGGCTAAACAGGTGCTTCAACAGCCATTACCTGGTCAGTTGTCTTTCCCCACTCACACGCAGTCCGGGTACTTGTCTGGATTGATATATTTGGTAGATGTTTACCTTGATTTGAGCAAACACTTACCACCAGCCCACGCGATTAATAATGACCTAAATAACGTAGAGACCAAGTATGTACAGGTTGAATTAGCAAACGCGCTTAAAGTCAAACTTGATGAAGATTACCAGTTAGCTGATAAGGCGTAGCTAGGGGGTTATACAATGAACGGGACAATTTTAGGGATCGTGGATAAACGGATTGTTTACCAGAATAACAGTACCAAGCCGAATCGAAATATCTTCGTGGTTGGGGGCCCGGGGTCATATAAGACCCAGTCAGTCGTCATTACCAACCTGTTTAATGAAACGGAGAACAGCATTGTGGTAACTGACCCGAAAGGGGAATTATACGAAAAGACAGCCGGTATCAAACTAGCCCAGGGTTATCAAGTGCATGTCGTCAACTTCGCGAACATGGCGCACAGTGATCGCTACAACCCCTTTGATTATATTCAGCGCGATATTCAAGCCGAAACCGTTGCGACCAAGATCGTGCAAAGTGAAAATGCCGAAGGTAAAAAAGACGTGTGGTTCAGTACCCAAAGACAGCTTTTGAAGGCTTTAATCCTGTTTGTCATGAACCACCGGTCACCAGAACAAAGAAATTTGGCGGGCGTAACGCAGGTCTTACAAGAAAATGACGTTGAAGCCGAGGAAAAGGGTGCGGATAGTCCGCTAGATACCTTGTTTCTTGATCTAACTATGACTGATCCAGCGAGACGCGCTTATGAGTTAGGTTTCAAAAAGGCTAAAGGAGAAATGAAAGCCAGCATTATTGAAAGCCTGTTGGCGACCATTTCGAAGTTCGTCGATCAAGAAGTGGCCGACTTTACCAGCTTTTCGGATTTTGATTTAAAAGAGATTGGCAATGACAAAGTGGTGCTATACGTGATTATCCCCGTCATGGATAACACTTATGAAAGCTTCATCAATCTGTTTTTCTCACAATTGTTTGATGAATTATACAAATTAGCCGCCGATCATCACGCTAAATTGCCCCACCAAGTTGACTTTATCCTTGATGAATTTGTCAATTTAGGGAAGTTTCCTAAGTACGAAGAATTTCTAGCGACGTGCCGGGGGTACGGTATTGGCGTGACGACCATTTGTCAGACCTTAACCCAGCTACAAGCCTTGTATGGCAAGGATAAGGCCGAAAGTATCTTAGGTAATCACGCGGTTAAAATTTGCTTAAATGCCGCTAATGATGTGACCGCTAAATACTTTAGTGATCTGTTAGGTAAATCGACCGTAAAAGTTGAAACCGGTAGTGAGAGTACCAGTCACAGCAAGGAAGAAAGCCACAGCAAGAGCGATAGTTACAGCTATACGAGCCGTTCGCTCATGACACCTGATGAAATTATGCGTATGCCCGAAGAACAGAGCTTATTAATCTTTAGTAATGCGCGACCAGTCAAAGCGACAAAAGCGTTCCAATTTAAACTATTTCCAGGAGCCGATCATTTGGTTAACTTGTCACAGAACGATTATCAAGGCCAACCAGAAGCCAGCCAGGAAACCAACTTTAAGAATAAGGTAGATAAGTGGAATCAGACAGTTAAAGCACAGCACCAAGCCAAAAAAGACGATCAAACAACCGATGATGAAGAAGAAAATCTACAGGATAGCATGGATCAAGACTTAAAAGTAAGGCACAAAAAGATGTTGGGTTAATGATTAAAAAGGAGGCTAAAATATGAAAAGTCTTTACTTTCACCCAGTTTTAGCAAGTTTCTTAGGCGATAAAATTTCAGAAGCAATTAATGACTGGGTTAAGGGCGTTTTTACAGCCATTATGAATTTTATGACTTCTGGCTGTCGCGCGATCTTTGATCAAATTGATCAACACGAATCCGTCCTAGACCAATGGTATGCAATCTTTCTTACTTTTGCGACGTCCTTAGTAGTCGTAGTTGTCCTAGGAAGAATCATTGGGACTTTGCTAAAAGAGGCCGATGAAAGTACCGATGTTACTTGGGCCAATATTGTGATGGACAGTCTTAAATCAGCCGCCGCAATTCCGGTCATGGTCTTTTTACAAGGATTTTTACTGAAAGCAATCGTGTTTCCGCTCGGTAAATTTATGTTTTCAATGAATAGTAAATATACGGCTTCAATGATTACCGGTTCAAAAAATATAGCTGGTACATTGGCTATTGGTTCAGTTATGTCACTAATCCTATTAGGATTCTTTGCGATCGTGACTGTATTCTTCTTTTTCAAAATGTGTATTTTTATGGCGGATATGGCCTGGTTTTATTTAACCATTCCGTTCGCAGCCATCAGTATCGCAACCGAGACTTGGGATTATAGTAGCACTTGGTGGAAAAAGCTAATTTATCTAAACGCTTCTATGCTCTCACAAGTTCTTTCAATGACCCTATGTGTTTGGGGAGTTACCCATTGGGTTAGCAACGGAATTGGAGCTTTTGCTTTATCGATTGGTATGGGTTGGCTAGTATTGCATACACCGAAAGCTGTCGAGGACTTTTGGAGTTCGACTGGCGCTACCAAAGGTGGGCTAACCGGTGCCATGAGAATGCTTAAAAATAGAATGAAGCATTAGGCCAAGGGGGGTTACTTAAATGAAGTGGCGAGAAAAAATAAAAACGAAGTGGCGAGTTGATTCGCATGTCAATGTTTTTAAAGGAAATCCACTTGACCACTTGATCTTCTACTATCTGTATCGATCACTAGAATGGTTCGTCATCGTTATGGGAGGTTTGCTAGTTCTATATGAAGTTTTAGCTTACCTGTGGCTTGAAGTAATCGTTTTGCTAGTGGGTGGCAGTGGCCTAGTCATGATTCTAAGAAGCGGAGCTAAAAGTGAACATAAAGCTTACAAAGATTGCTTAAAGGAACGTCAACAGGCTTATGAGCAGGTCAAACAAGAAGACATGCAAGCACTTAGAAAACAAGCCTGGTTGGATAGTGCGAACCAAGGCAAAGAAGAATTAGAACAAAAATTGAATCATAAGGAGTGAACGCTCATGACAACGGTTGTTTTAGCTGAAAAGCCAAGTCAAGCACGCGCTTATGTTGACGCGTTTGACCATAGCACTAAGAAGACCGGCTACTATGAAGTGAGTGACCCCATTTTGTCGCCGGACACGATTGTCACCTTTGGGTTCGGGCATTTGGTCGAGTTAGCCGCGCCGGAAAAGTACGATGAAAAATACAAACACTGGTCGTTAGCAAATCTTCCGATTTTCCCAGATCACTACCAGTTCGTCGTCCCAACCGACAAAAAGACCCAGTTTAAAATCGTTAAAGATTGGTTGGTGAAAGCCGACACAATTATTGTTGCCACGGACAGTGACCGTGAAGGTGAAAATATTGCGTGGTCAATCATGAACCAAGCCAAGATTAATCTCAAAAGCAAAACCATTAAGCGCCTATGGATCAATTCACTAGAAAGTGACGCCATCAGGACGGGTTTTAAGGCGCTCAAAGATGGTTGGACGTACTATCCAGCGTTTAAGGAAGCTCAAACGCGCCAGATCAGCGACTGGTTAGTTGGTATGAACGGCAGTCCGTTGTACACGCTTTTGTTGCGACAAGCTGGTGTGAACGGCGTGTACTCCATTGGTCGGGTACAAACACCGACTTTGTATATGGTTTATCAACGCGATCAAGCCATTCAAAACTTCAAACCAGAACCTTATTTCGAGCTTCAAGCGGAAATTGCCGCTGAACAGCAAAAATTTGTCGCTAAATTAGACCCCACGCAAAAGTTTCCAGATAAAGTAAGCTTACAAGTTTTTATGGCCGGAAACGGCCTTAAAAACGGGGCCCAAGACGGGATCATTAAAGACGTCCAAAAGACCGCCAAAAAGAGCGCCAGCCCGCGCCTTTTCTCGCTATCTGCGTTGCAAACCAAAATTAATCAACGCTACCATGCCAGCGCCGCTGATGTTTTGAAGGCCGTACAAGACTTGTACGAAGCAAAACTACTCTCATACCCGCGTACGGACAGTCAATATATCACCGATCAAGAGTTTTCCTATCTGCGCCAGAACTTGGCGCGGTATCTGTCTTTGGTCTCTCAAGAAGTGTCTTTGCCCCAAACGGAACCTCAAAGTAGGTACGTCAATGGCAAAAAGGTGCAGGAACACCACGCTATTATCCCAACGAAGACCGTCCCCACTAAGGAACAGTTGACGAAGCTACCACGATTACAGCAGCAGGTCTACGACCTTGTGTTGCGAACCACCCTAGCGATGTTCGCGGCGCCGTATGAATACGAGCAGACGACCATCATGACGCAGGTATCACAAGCGGATTTCAAGGCCACTGGAAACGTTCCCCTAAAGTCCGGGTGGAAAGCCTTGCTGGCTGATGAGACGGCGACTAAAGAGGCCCCAGTGACCTTGCCAGCCGTCACCCAAGGCCAAGCGGTCACAGCAGACGTTTCAGCCCCTCAAAAGGAAACGACACCACCGAAACCGTTTACGGAAGGCACGTTAGTTACGGCCATGAAAACCGCCGGCAAAACGCTGGACGAAGAAGAAGCAGAGATTTTGAAAGACGTGGAAGGCATTGGTACCGAAGCCACACGGGCGAATATTTTAGAAGTGTTGAAGAAACGAGACTATCTCGAGACCAAAAAGAACCAACTACATGTCACGCCGCAAGGCACGACCCTTTGCAAGGCCGTTGAATTAGAGCCGTTACTCACTAGCCCCAAAATGACCGCGAAGTGGGAAAGAGCCTTACAACAAATCAGCGCTAAAGAAAGGACCCAGGATAATTTTCTAGCGCAGATCAAAAAGTTTATTGAGAAGCTGGTAACAGACGTGCCCAGTCAGCTACAGAACAGTGGCGAAGTTCAACAACAAGTACAGCAACAGCAAACCGCTCAAGCCGAGGCACAAGCGCAAGCTGAATTGGGGACTTGTCCGCTATGTCACACCGGCAAAGTTGTTGATAAAGGCAAGTTCTACGGCTGTACGAATTACAGTGCAGACCCGCCATGCAAATTTACATTGCCTAAAAAATGGAGCGGCAAAACCCTTGGCAAAACGGTCATTAAAGCATTAATTACAAAGGGTGAATCCAGCAAACTAAAAGGGTTCAAAAGCAAGAAAGGCAAGTCGTTTGACGCCAAGTTAAAGCTTGACGGCCATAAATTAAGTTTTGATTTTGATTAGAACCTGCCTACCGCCCTTCACGTTGTTCCGGTTGGTGAACCCGTCATTTAGGTTTACTTTTCAAAAACCAAAAAGTGAACCTAACCAACGAGTGTAATTGTAAAAGGAGGAGGATATATCATGAAAAATGAACTGGAAGCATTAGCAAGCGAATTACCTATTTTGACGGATAAAAGCAGTTATAAGTACCTATCAGAAGTTGCGGGTAATGGCAAATATATTCAAGTTGCGTGGCAAAAAAAGAATGCCGAATATTTAGCACTTTACGGCACACAATCTATCAAGTTACCCCAAATGGATAATTCTGTAGAGTTTGTAGACGCCGAGGAGGGTTAATCATGCCAAGTAAAGTTGAAACTGAAAAATGGAAAAGGCAGCTTGTCGAAAATGCCGAAAAAGAAATTTTAAAACTAACTGATAGTGAAAAGTTTAAAAGTTATCTTGATACCGTAGCAAAGTTTCACCGGTATAGCCAACGTAATATTGACCTTATCTATTCTCAAAATCCAAGTGCCAGCCAAGTTGCAGGCTTTAAAAAATGGCAGAATGATTTTAAACGATCAGTAAATAAAGGAGAAAAAGGGATCAGGATTGCGGCCCCTATTATTAAAAAACTAACTCCAGAGGATCAGAAAAGGCTTGATACGACCGAAGAAAAAGCCATAGTTGGTTATCGCTATCTACCAGTCTTTGATGTGTCACAAACTAGCGGTGAACCAGTCCTAAGTGCTAAAGATTTTGTCAAAGAAAATTTAGCGGATCATCAGAATGTGACAAGCTTGTATAACGCATTCAAGGACTATCTAAACCAGCAAACCGACCTTAAAGTCAGTGAAGTGCCTTTAGCGACGCTAAATGGGGCTAAGGGGTATTTTCAACCCAGCACTAATGAAATCGTCATTGGTGGCGATGAGCCCGACAATGCTTTGAAACTAAAGACGTTATACCACGAATATGCGCATAGCCAGCTACACGGCTTAAAATCAGCCTTTAAAGATCGGCCACGAGCCTATCAGGAAACCCAAGCCGAAGCGGTTGCGTATGTTGCCATGCAAAATATTGGCGTTGATACCAGCAACTACTCACTCGGTTACGTGGCCACCTGGGCTAAAGATAAAGCCGTGATCCATAGTGCTTTAAGTGAGATCCAGCAAGTGAGCAACAAAGTGATTGAGCTTAGCGATGGCTTAACCAAACAATTAGGCTTACAAGAAGCCCCAAAAGAGCCTGAGCATGATCTAAAAAAGTTATCAGCCCATGATCTTAATAAGTCCTACCAAGGCTTGCAACAACAAATTAAGCAAGCAACTAATCCACAACAAAAATCAGAACTAAAAAATAAATTAAATGATGTACACCATGAAATCAGTGAGCGAACACAAAAGCAACTGCAAGCATTTGCTGAAGAAAATCCAGAAATTAAACAACCAGATTCTGAACCCGATCAAAGCCTAAAACGTTAGCCAGTTTTTAAGGGACATGCTATAATAGAAACAGAAAAAGGAAGCCCCGCCGAAAACAGGGCTTCCCGTGCAAGCCGCTTCAAAGGCGGTGGCAGATATTAAAACGACACTAGTTCGCCCTGTAACCTACCAAAGTTACGCAGGGCGGCTTTTTTATTTGTGGTGCTTGTCGATATAGCTGAGTAGCGCAATTAAAAACGTGCCAAACAGCAACATCAACGAGAGTGTCTGGAAGACGCTCATTGACTGTGAAACCTTCCTGAAGATTATTCCATGTTCCCATGGGCCTCACCTCGCAAGGGAAAAGACAGCCACCGCCCTTAAAACTTCTTGCTTGATCTATTATACAAGGAAATTGAGTGATGCCCAAGTAAAAGAATGATTTGCATTGAATGAGAAACGAATGATCAAGATATTTACTGAACTTGGTTGTATATATTACGGTTAAAGTGATTCCGCCATGGCAGATTTCCCTGTTTGGTGGTATTATTTTGCTTTTCCATCCTTGTAATTCTCAATAATTACAGTTGACATTTTATGAATTGCCTGATATGATTGCACCATTCCATAAAGTAATTCAAGAGAATAACAGGAGAAGCGAATGAAATTTACAAAAAGTAAGCTTGGTAACCTTGCGGATTTTACCACTGGGATCTTATTACCAAGAATCAAAGATCCTATTGATGAAAAACCTAGTCAGAGAATGATATACAATCCATTGTCGAGGTCAGTTAGATATATCCATGGTGATTCTGAGTTGCCGTTAATCACCACAGATCAAATTGGAATTTCAATGCTGCAACGAGAAGCCTATCTAGTGGAGAAAAAAGCTTTTGTAGACGAGCAAATATTGACTGCAAACTTTACCGCAGCAACACTAGATAGTCGAGTAAAACAAAGTTACTTTGTTTGGTGGTTTAACCACAGTATTGAAGCACAACGTCAACTGGAAGCATTGGGACAGCTAGGACGTCGAGTAATATTAAAAGATTTACGTGAAATGACTATTTCTATACCAAACTTGTCGTTGCAACATGACATTGGGGAACTTTATGTTCTGAGTCAAAAACGATCAATAGCGTTAAAACGAAAGGCTGATTTGACTGAAGAACAAGCACTACAATTCATTAGGCAGCATATGATGGAGGAAGGTTAACTATGGATTATTCACAATCAGTTGGAACAGCGAAAAGAGCTATCTTGAGTATTAGCAGTCAATACCGGGACCTATTTGACGCTAATTCGATTGTAACAACTTTATTTGATCTCGTTTATTTATACGAAATAAATCCAGCGTATGCTCAACTCCTTAAGCAGAAGGGCATGCATATTGAGGCACTTAACAAGCAGCTACATGCTATTGCTAAATCTGATGAAACTCAATTGGCAGTAATTGAAGATCTTAATGAAAGCATTCAACGGATATTGTTGCTAAGAATCGGTAAGGACAAGCAACTGCAAGTCTTTAATGAAATTTGTGAAAGCACATTACGTTTAGTTAGACAACAATCTGATCGCTTTGTATTACTTAAAGCCATGCAAGATGCATACGTTGACCTTGAATCAAGGATAAATGGGAGAACTAATACGCCTGATCAGATTAATGTTCTGATGGCTCAGTTAGCAAATCTATCTTTTGACGGGGACGAACCAGTTAGAATATATGATTCTACTTCTGGATGGGGCGGCTCTTTACTTGAAATGAGACGTGTTATACCAAATTCACGGAAAGTTAGATTGTTAGGACAAGAGTTAAATGCCAAAGCATATCTTTTCTGTGAAATGGTGCTAGGTCTATTAGACGATGACAATACAAGTCATGCACTGAATAATGGTGATGCACTTGTTGCCGATTGGCCATTTGGTGATTCAGGTGCCGACGTTATTATTAATGATCCACCTTACTCAATGAGGTGGAATCCAGACCCAAACCTTCTTGAAAGGGGTATTTATCATAAAATTGGAGTATTACCACCAAAATCTAGAGCAGACTTCGCCTTTGTACTGCATGGACTGGCCCATTTAAATGACAATGGAACAATGGTGATTCAGTTACCGCATGGTGTTCTATTCAGAGGATCAGCGGAAGCAAAAATTCGTCAGTACTTGCTTGAACGCAACTATATTGAAGCAGTGATTGGTTTGCCAGCTAATTTACAAAGCACAACTGCAATCCCAACTATGATTCTAGTATTACGGAAGAATCGAAAACGCAAAGACGTATTGTTCATTGATGCAAGTGATGATGAGGTTAAAAAAGCACGTTCACGTGATTTGTTGTCAACTTCAGCAGTTAACAAGATTGTTGAAACATATCACAAATTCGTTAGCATTCAGCGATATGCGTATGTAGCTACACCGAAAGAGATCATTGAAAATGATTATAATTTAAACATTCCACGCTACGTAGATACTTATATCCCGCCTAAGCTAATTTCTGTGTCTGAGTTGGAAAATAAAATAGTAAAGATCGATCAGCAATTATCAACCCTAGAAGCTGATAGCCGACTTATCATGATGAAGTATCAGTAGAATAGTGCGACTGTAAATGTATTAGTTTTTAGAAGTTTAACATTTAAAGAAAAACATTGGAGGAACTATTAATGCCAGTAAAGAGTAATGAATTAGGAATTGAAGACAAGCTGTGGAGTGCAGCAGAAAAGTTACGAGGCTCAATGGACGCATCAACGTATCGAAACGTTGTTTTGGGATTGATTTTCTTAAAATATGTATCAGATACATTTGAAGAATTGCATGCAGAATTGTTAGCTTCTAATTATCCAGAAGAGGCAGAAGAACGCGATAGTTACGATGCTAAAAATGTTTTTTGGCTACCTTCAGAGGCACGTTGGTCAGTAATTGCTGCCGCTGCTAAAACACCAGAAGTTGGCACTACAATTGATAAAGCAATGGCTGCAATTGAGCGTGAGAACGCTAGTGTAAAGGGGGTCTTACCTAAAAATTATGCTTCGCCAGATTTGGCTAAGGAAAATCTGGGTGAAGTCATCGATTTGTTCTCGGACGTTCAGGTTGGAAATGAAGAATCTCGAAAAAATGACGTATTAGGCCGCGTATACGAATTCTTTTTACGTAAATTTGCAACTAATGGAGATGGTGAATTCTATACGCCACGTTCCATTGTTAGAACACTCGTCGATATGATTGAACCGTTTAAAGGCTCGATCTATGATCCTTGTTGCGGTTCTGGTGGCATGTTTGTGCAATCTGAAGAGTTCGTCCGTGAACACCAAGGAACTATTCTAGACTTGTCTGTTTATGGGCAGGAATGGAATCCAACCACTTGGCGCTTAGCTAAAATGAATTTAGCTATTCATGGCATCGATAACAACTTAGGCCCTCGTAATGGCAATACACTATTAAATGATTTACACAAGGGCGAACGCTTTGATTTTGCCTTAGCAAATCCGCCATTTAGCGTAAAAGACTGGGGAGCTGAGAAGGTTATTGACGACTCACGCTGGCGCTGGGGAACTCCTTATGATGGAAATGCCAACTATGCTTGGATTGAACACATTTTGAGTAAATTGACTCCCGATGGTAAGGCTGGCATTGTTTTAGCAAATGGCTCGTTATCAACATCGACTAGTGATGAGAAGGCTATTCGTCAATCACTGCTCGAGGATCATAAGGTTGATGCTATCGTGGCAATGCCAAGTCAAATGTTTTATTCCGTATCTATTCCAGTTTCTTTATGGATATTTGATATGAATCAAGCATCGCCTAATGAACGTGACCGCCAAGGAGAGACTTTGTTTATTGATGCCCGTGAATTGGGATCAATGACAGATCGAACCCATCGCGAATTTACGCGTGCTGATATTAATAAGATTGCCGATACCTATCACGCTTATACGGGAACCTCTAAAAAAGCGTATCGAGATGTCCCCGGCTTTTGCAAAGCTGAAAAGTTGGAAAATATTAAGGCTAATGATTATGTTCTAACACCTGGTCGATATGTCGGATTAGCTGCAGAAAAGCAAATGTCAGAAGAAGAGTTTGATGCTGAAATGACAAAGTTAAGCGGTGAATTGAAGAAACAGTTCGATGAGAGTGATCAGTTGCAGAACAAGATTTTGAATGTGTTAAGAGGTATTGGGTATGGAGACTAAAACTGTGAGACTTGGTGATTTTGCAACTTTAGTTAATGAAAAATGTTATTTGAATGAAGCCTCAAGAAACACTTATGTGAGCACAGAAAATTTAAAGCCAAATAGGTTAGGTGTATTTTTCCCAATTACTAAATTGCCACGAACTAATAAAGTAAATACTTTCGCTAAGGGGGATATTCTTATTGCGAATATTCGTCCGTATTTTAAAAAGATTTGGCACGCTAATATAGCGGGTACCCATTCGACAGATGTATTAAACATTAGGTCTAATTCAAAACAGTTATTACAGTCTTATCTTGCGGTGGTATTATCAGATGATCGTTTCTTTGACTATATGATGGCAACATCAAAGGGCACGAAGATGCCACGTGGAGATAAAAAAGCAATTATGGATTTTAAATTTGAATTGCCAAGTTTTAAAGACCAAATAATAATTTCTGACTCCATCTCTATTATCAATCAAAAAATTGAATTGAATCAGCAGATCAACAAGAACTTGCTGAAACTTGGTATTAATATTGCAATCCGAACATCTAACATCAATAAGAGTACAACTTGTCGTATTAGTGACATGAAGGATTTTTTAACAGTTTCAGACCATGTGGCAAACGGTAGCTTCAAAACACTCAAAGATAATGTGACTATTGTTGATAAGCCTGATTATTCCTTATTTTTACGTAATACAGATTTGAAAAGAAATCTTATGGACGATAAACGTTGGATTACTAAACATAGTTATGATTTTTTAAAGAAGTCACATCTTTATGGAGGTGAAGTAATTATCTCAAATGTAGGTGATGTTGGAAGTGTTCACCGAGTACCATATCTTGATGAACATATGGTGGCTGGGAATAATGTCATTTTCATTCAATCGGCTGATTCTTGGATTACTGATTACCTATATCTGTATTTTTTGTCTAACATTGGGCAACACGCCCTTTCCACAATCACGTCGGGATCTGCTCAACAAAAGTTTAATAAAACTGATTTTAGGGCTATTGAATTACCAATTATTCCTAAAAATTTTGTTAAAAAAAATCTCACACCCATTCTCAAAAAAATTGATTCTAACAGAGTTGAAGAAGATTGCTTAATAACACTTCGAGATCTTCTATTACCAAGGCTACTTTCCGGTGAAATAGATTTATCTATTCTTGAGGAGGTGCTAAAAAATGCCAAATAACCAATCATTTACTAATGAACAAGAAGTTGAAGAAGAAGCAATTGATCTTATTGTCTCTCTTGGCTACACAGATTTACGCAGTGCTGAGTATAACCGGCCCAATATTCAGGTAGATAGCGAACGCGATAATGACCATCAGAAAATTGTACTTGAGCCAAGACTAATGGCTGCATTCAAACAAATAAATCCTGGTCTGCCGAATTTTGTTTATACAGAAGCATTGCGTCAGTTTAAAAGCATTCCAGACGGACCAGATTTAATGGCAAATAACCATCATTTCCACAAGTTACTGATTGAAGGCGCATCAGTAACTGAAAACAAAAATGGACAACCACACACTTATTCTGTAAAGGCAGTTGATTTTAACAATATTGCAGTCAATGATTTCATGGTGACAAACCAGTTCACAATGAAACAAGGAGGCCATAATCGCAGACCTGACATTACGATCTTTATTAATGGATTACCTGTAGTGACTTTTGAGCTTAAGAACCAAGCTAACGAGAATGTTGGGATTGAAGATGCTTATAATCAATTACAGACCTATAAGCAAGATATTTCTGATTATATGGCCTACAACGAAGTCCTAATTGCTTCTGATGGCGTTAATGCAAGAACAGGCTCCCTTTCAGCCGGGTTTGATCGGTTTATGCAATGGCGATCACCAGATCATCGCGATTCTGATTTGCCGGATTCATATGAACTGGAAACTATGATTACCAATATGCTGAAACCCGCTGTCATTCTAGACTTAATTCAGAATTTTATTATTTTTGAATCTAATGACGCGAAAACATCTAAAATCTTGGCAGCCTACCATCAATATTACATGGTTAATAAGGCAGTGGCTCGTGCTGCTAAGACTTTGCAAGACCCAAAAAATAATCGCATCGGTGTCGTGTGGCACACACAAGGATCAGGTAAATCGTTGTCAATGGTCTTTTTCTCAGGGATTGTCAGCCGAAAAATCGGGAATCCAACAATATTGGTCATCAATGATCGCAACGATCTGGATGATCAACTGGAACAAACCTTTTCAGCAGCGCATGATTATCTACGGCAAACACCTAAGCAGGCTAAGTCACGGACAGATACACGTGATCTGCTAGCAACCAATAGTGGAGGTATCATCTTTTCCACCATTCAGAAGTTCTCACCTGAAGATGGTGAAGATGCTATGCCAGTATTGACTAGCCGCAGTAATGTCATTGTCATATCAGATGAGGCACACCGTTCGCAATATGGTATGAAAGCTCGTTATACCAAAGACGGAGTTAGATATGGTTTCGCACAATATTTACGTGATTCGTTGCCAAATGCTTCGTTTATTGGCTTTACAGGAACACCAATTAATATCGATGATAAGTCAACAACAGGGGTGTTTGGTGATTATATCGATGTTTATGACATGACACAGTCAGTTCGTGATCATACAACCGTTCGAATCTTTTATGAAAATCACGTTATTCCCTTATATGCTGGCCCAGAGGTACAGCATAAGTACGAAGCTTTAATAGACAAAGCAGGGCAAGACGATCCTGAAGTTACTGATGATCAGAAAAGAAAAGCTGATTTTACCAGCTTGGAACGGTTAGCTGGGGCAACTAGCCGTTTAAAGGCCTTAGCAAAGCATTTTGTGCATCATTTTGAGGCTCATCAAGCAGTACAATTTGGTAAAGCCATCATAGTTGAAACGTCAAGGCGTAATGCAGTTAAACTTTTTAATGAGATCGTTAAGTTGCGGCCGTTATGGTATTCAGATGATTTAACTAAAGGAAAAATCAAGATTGTTATGACATCAGATACCGCTTCTGATGGTCCTGAATTAGCCAAGCATCATACTAATACTAAACAGCGAAGAGCCTTCCAGCAAAGGATGAAAGATGATAATGATGAACTACAAATCGTTATTGTCGTAAATATGTGGCTAACAGGTTTTGATGCGCCTTCGGTTAATACAATGTATGTTGATAAACCAATGCATGGACACAATTTGATGCAGGCTATTGCACGAGTTAATCGAGTTTTTCGAGATAAAGACGGCGGACTAATTGTTGATTACATTGGGATTGCTGATAGTTTAAATCAAGCGCTTAGACATTATTCTAAAAATGATCGTGATCAAGCTGGAATTAACGTTGATAAAGCAGTGTCATTAATGAAATCTAAATACGATATTATCATCAATGATTACCTGTATGGTGTTAATTATAGTGGCTACAATAGTGATATACGTGGTAAGCGTCAAGAATCTTATCGATTAGCACTTGATGCTGTAGTTAGCTTAGATAAAGAACAGCAAAAAAAGTTTGCGGATACTGTGGTGCAACTACAAAAAGTTTACGCACTTGTGGTAACAAGCAAGCAGGCACAAGCAATTTCTTCAGAAGTAGCTTTCTTTGGTGCTGTCAAAAGTGCATTGATGAAGATTTTGCAAGCGGTGAGTCCACATGATAATCCTGTCACAAATCGAGAACTAAATTTGCGATTAGATCAGCTTGTAAACCAATCAGTAATAGCTAAACAGCCTGTCGATTTATATAAAGAATTAGGGCTTGAACGACCAGAACTAAGTTTACTGTCCGAAAAATTTTTAGATAGTATCCAAAATATGCCAGAACAAAATTTGGCAGTGAAGTTATTAGAGCGATTGCTTAAGGGTAAAGTTAAAGCATTGACTAAGGTTAATCTAATTCAATCACGGAGGTTTGGTGATATGCTTGAAAACAATATTGAAGCATTAAATCAACGTGGGGTGACGACTGAGATTGTTATTCGAAAATTGATTGAATTAGCTAAAAATATGCAGGAAACAGAAGCAGCTGGCGAAAGCTTAGGACTGAGTGCCAATGAACAAGCGTTTTACGATGCATTATGTGATCAAAAGACTGCTGTGCACGTCATGGGTGAAGATACGTTACAAGAAATTGCCAAAGAATTGGTAGGAACTGTGCGTAAATATGCATCTACTCCTGACTGGGTTCAAAGGAAGACGACACAAGCCGCTATGCGGCAAGCTGTCCGCCGTATGTTAAAAGATCATGGGTACCCGCCAACATTTGCACCCGCTGCAGTAGATACCATTATTGAACAGGCGCAGACAATGGCATTTGAAAATCACAACTAGATATAAATATCAAAATAGAAGGGATTTTCCAAAATAACTTTAACTCATTCATTTCCACCTACACAGTACCTGCCAAAAAAAATAATGATATAAGAAAGCTTTTATGTATGATTAGCCACTAGGGTATATGGTATCGGACTATCTTAGCTTCTTAATATTTTAGATACTAATTAGAATTATTTAAAATATGTATTAATTAAAGAGAGTAGCATTGAAAAACCAGGAAGAAAATGTATTGAAAACATATTAATTGGGGGATCTAATTATGGAATTATATTCTGAAAGAAATGGGAAAAGAGACCTGAAACAGCACACATATTGTATAAACGAAAATATGTACTCTCTATTACTTAGTTGCTGTACAAAATATAAAAAGAACCTTACCAAAATTTTTCAACTACCATGTCATAATTCATTTGTAGATAAAGACTACATTAAGTTTAATGAAAAACTTTTTTCGCAAAGGATTAATAGTAAAATACCATCACTTTTTCGAAATGAATCAGGAGCAATTGCTGCTCCTAAATCTGGTGATAATTATGATCAGTACGCTTTACTAGACTTAATTGAATTCTTTGGGAAAAATATTAAAGATGTGCGCGAAGCATGGAACAATGAAAATTATAGAAATTACAAAAATATTTATATATATGATTCCTCAAAAGTATTTAATGAGTTTAAAGATTCAATTAATGAATTATTTTCGGAAGCTGGATTACTGTATGAGTTAAACGATGAAAAGATTATCGAAAGACTCGTTGATGATGATGTTCTAACACCGGAAATAGAAACTAGTTTTGAATCTCTAACAGATAAAACACTACATGATCTTTTAGAGAGTGCTATTGACTTCTATAGAACTCCAAATAATTCAGCTCGTCAAGAATCACTAGAAAAATTGTGGGGGGGCATTGGAGAGACTCAAAACATACTATGAATCACTAGGCAAGAAAAAATCAGCCGAAAAAATAGTGGAGAATATGGCTCATGAAGACGAATACTTCCGTAAAACATTTAATGACGAATTTACATTGCTGACGCATATTGGAAACACTTACAATATTAGACATCATGAAACTAGTCAAAAAGATTTACCAGATAAAAATTATTACGATTATTTATTCAATAGGTGCCTATCATTGATTGCTTTATCTGTTAAGTATTTATTAAAATAACCATAGTCCTACTTAGCAAATAAGTAAATAAATTTTGTTGTTTTCAAAAATTTTAAGAATCACACTAAATAACGAGTAATTCTGATTTAGGGTTATATGGTAGATTGCAAATTTATCCTAATACATGCGATTATGTGGTTTCGATATATTGTTATTGGTACATTCTTTGTCTTTTCACAACTCTGGTATCTGTTCTCACTGAGGTAGATAAATGCTTACTTTACTGATTAACTTATTTATATTGGGATGCGGAGTCGTCTTGCTAGTTTTCTCTTTTAGTTTCTCAGAGAAACATATCCAGCAATCTTTAAGTAACTGGGCAATGGATTCCTTTATAATCGGGCCTATATTGGGATGGGCTGGCAAGAAGATGAATATTAAGTCTCCTTACCGTAAAGCTCTAATTATATTAGGAATATTTATAATCAGCATTTCTATATTTAACTTAATAAGCGCTGGGTAATTGCCATATTCTGCTACACAAGAGCTACATGAGTTGGTAATGTCTACTAAATGCATGTGAAGACCTCTTTAGGTTCTTTTGGCTTTAAACTATGGTAATAAATAATTTATTTTGAAAATGGTTTTAGATCATTTCTCAAAGCAAATTCTTCCGATTTTCATACCCGAAACGATCTTAGGAATCGTTTCGGGTCACTTATTTGAATTGGATTTTAGGCTTTGTTTCAAGACGTTTCTGGACGATCCGTTAGAGTATACCCTATTGGCCTAAAAATAAAAAATCAATTTATTTGGTAGATTGTAAGAACAAATTAGCCACGCAATAAATCCCGGCAAGACAGTATTTTCATTGATATTCATATTTTAAAGATTCAATCTTTAGCCGGCGGCAGCGGAGAAAAGCTCTTTTGGGGTTTGGTAACCTGACTGCCGGCGTGGTAAGTTGTTTAGCTTGGCTTCCACTGCTTGGATATCACTAGGGCCTAAAGTATCCATGGACAGGCCCTTAGGCACATCACGACGGATCATTCGATTATGCGCCTCATTTGTGCCTCGTTCTGAAGAGCGGTAAGGGTGGGCATAATAAAGGTCGGCAACGCCGTCAAGCACCGTCCCCGCCGCTGCGAACTCTGCCCCGTTGTCAGCGGTAACGGACTTCATGATGTGCCCGTATTCTTGGCAGATCTTAGCCAGTTCGTAGTTGACTGAATCGTCGTCACGGCCATCAATCAAACGCAGGATCTGACAGCGAGATTGGCGCTGATCAATACTTTTAGGTCGCTCTTCGATACTTCGTCCGGCCAGACGCTTATGCTTGGGTGAATGGTGGT
>NZ_RHNQ01000034.1 GCF_003946275.1 Loigolactobacillus backii | reverse complement strand
GTCTTTAATACTGAGCGCAAATTTTATATGATTGTCTATAGGGTTCACGGTTTTCTCATATCCTTTCAAATGATACTGTAGTGGGTGGATTTTTTGGATGAGGGCTGTGAGCTCTTTTTCTGTCCTTAAATTGTAAATTCAAAGGCACAAAAAATCCTGTTAATAGTTTACCATTTGTAAACTATCAACAGGAAAAAGTATAGAGCCATAATACCAAGCCTTTAATCCTTGCAGGACTGACTTGAACGTCTTGGTGGTTACACCAGTGTCGTGTAACTTAAGCCACTCATCCTCCGCAAAATCCAGTGGGTAATCCAAGAAGAAACGGCGTTTGACGTCCACCCAATCCTTGAAATCACCATCATTTTCTAAAATAACTTTGACAAGATGTTGAAATTTAATGACGTGAAACCAACGCGCTTCAATTTCGGTACTTTTGCAAATATCTGGGTGATCAACTAGGTAGGCAACTGCGTTTTGTTCAAATTCCATCGATTTCCACCTCTAATTCTTCCTTAGTGATTAGCATGCCCTCAATTTTGGCGCGCCGAAAAGTTTCGTCTAAGTCACGATCGCAATCTAGGTACAGACCTTGAAGTCTTTCGGCTCGCGGCATTGGTTCCACGTGGTGCACCACTGTTACGGGCCGCTCCGGTACAATATCGTTGACGTAATTGATAAATTTAGGGCCAAACAGCGTCTGCGGTCGGACAAATTTGCGCATTTCAATTTGATTACCCCATTCGGCCGACTTGGCCAAACTGACTTGCTTGAATTGTTCTGGTAGGTAACCTCGTTGCAGCCAGGCAACAACGCACTCCTCGTGGCGTTCGGCTTCAGGAAAATGCTTGCCACTAATTTGGGCCAATTCAGTAATGATTTGTTGGGCCTGCTTTTGTTCAGCAGACGTGGCTGGGTGCTTGAGATTGAGTGCTTTTTGATTTTTGGTTGCTGACGTTACTTGTGCTGGTTTAACCGTTTCAGTTTTGATTGGTTCTGTTTCATGAACTGGTTGTATTTCGGGACAAAATTGGTTCCAATTGGCAATGTACAAGGCTCGCTTTTCATTTTCGTAAAGCAGGCCGACTTTGATGAGTAATCCGCAGAGCTGGTCAACGCTGCGGTTGTTGGTGATGCCGCTAATTTGTTTGATCTCTTTAACGGTGTACGCCAGACTTGCAGCGGCGGAAATTCGCCCGTGATCATTATTATTGGCTGCTTCGGCTAGTAAAAAATGCCAAAGCCGAAAACTTGCGTGATAAGTATTGACTTGATTTTGTGCAAGTAAACGGAACTCAGGTTGCTGATAAAGATTGATTGGTACAGTAAAATAACTGGACATGGGTTAACACTTCTTTCTTAATTAGGGTTACATAGATATAAAACCCTCAGGCCTCCAAAAAGTGTCACTAAAATAACATTTATTTTTCTGATCGGCCTAAAAGACCGTTATAACGGGAATAGTTAGCAAACTTTTTTTATTTAAACTTGCCTTATTTTGGTACCGGTAAGCGTAGTGCTATCAATAATTAGTACCGCTATTAATACCGCTAGCGTTTTTCAGTACCGCTACCAGTAGCGATATGGGTCGCGGTACCAACTTTAGAAAGAAAATAGTGCAATACTGAGTGCCGCAACTGACAAAACTTGCGTGTCAATTTTGATTATTGGTCGGTTATTGGCATGAGTGGTGCTACAAAATTACTTGGACAGTGAAATTTATTGTTCCATGGTTAAGGCTCTGGCAGCACTGCGTTTTATATCCTATAATGAAGCTATAACTTCTCTAAGAAAGTAGGTCCTAGCATGTTAAAAGAAGCAACGATTGCCCAGCAATTAGATCACCGAACGATTCGGGCGTTTAAACAGCAACCAGTCACAGCCGAGCTGATCAGCGAACTAGTTGCGGTAGCACAACATACAGCAACGTCAAATTTTCAGCAGGCATTTAGCGTAATCAGTGTGACTGATCCGGACAAAAAGAAGCAAATTGCGGCGGTTTCTAACCAGAAATATGTGGCTGATAATGGCCATTTGTTTATTTTTGTCGCTGATCAACACCGTAATCAGCAGATTGGCGCGGAAATGGGGAAGACAGCCAATCATTTAGGTGATACGGATCACTTTTTAGCAGCCTGGTCAGATGCCAGTTTGGCCGTGCAAAATACAGTTGTTGCAGCTGAGAGTCTTGGCTTAGGTGCGGTTATTTTAGGCAGTATTTTAAATGATGCCCAAAAAATTATTGATATTTTGCAGTTGCCTCAACTAACCTTTCCAGTGTTAGGTTTAGCTATTGGCTGGCCCGATCAAAAGCCACAATTGAAACCACGCTTGCCGGAACGCTTTGTTCATTTTGAAAATACTTATCAGTTGCCGACACCGGTAAAACCAGACTTAGTTGACTATGATGCCAAGGTCCATGAGTACTACGATTTGCGTGATGCCAATCGGCGGGTGGACACCTTCACTAATCAGGTTCAGAAACGACTAATGTTGCGGCCAGCTAAGCGTGCCGAACTATTACCAGTGCTACGGCGGCAGGGTTTCTTGTTGGAATAGCTAACTGGGGTTGGGGAAGTTGGTGACTGATTGGTTAAAGTGATTGGTTGCCAAATTTACATTATGTATGCTAAATTGCTTAGAGTGTGCATTTGTGGTGTCATGGCATTTTAATAAAATAATTGGAAGATAGGCCTAATAGGTAGAACAGAGGCACCATAAAATTTGGTAAGACTTCTTCTGGAAACGCTATTATTATGCTAAACTAAAAGAAAAATGATGATAGGGGTTATCAATATGGGTTATCGAATAGGTTTGGATGTGGGAATTGCTTCAACAGGTTATTCAGTTTTAAAAACGGATAAAGAAGGCAATCCATATAAAATATTAACGTTAAATTCAGTAATCTATCCGCGGGCTGAAGACCCTCAAACAGGAGCATCGTTGGCAGAGCCACGGCGATTGAAGCGGGGCTTACGACGGCGGACACGCCGAACCAAATTTCGCAAACAGCGGACACAGCAATTATTTATACATAGCGGATTATTATCGAAGGCGGAGATTGAACAAATTTTAACAAAACCACAAACTGATTATTCAGTTTATGAGCTCCGAGTGGCAGGTTTGGATCGACGCCTAACCAATTCTGAATTATTTAGAGTACTTTATTTTTTTGTTGGCCATCGTGGTTTTAAATCTAACCGTAAATCTGAACTCAACCCAGACAATGATGCAGATAAAAAGCAAATGGGTCAATTACTTAACTCAATTGAAGAAATCAAAAAAGATATCTCAGAAAAGGGCTATCGTACGGTTGGCGAGTTGTATATGAAGGATCCTAAATATACGGCCCACAAACGCAATAAAGGTTACAATGATGGCTACCTAAGTACGCCAAATCGACAAATGTTGGTTGATGAAATTAAACAAATTTTGGATAAGCAACGTGAATTAGGCAATGAAAAATTAACTGATGAATTTTATGCTAGCTATTTACTTGGTAATGAGGATCATGCTGGTATTTTTCTGGCTCAGCGTGATTTTGATGAAGGACCAGGTGCTGGTCCTTATGCCGGTGATCAAATCAAGAAAATGGTTGGTAAAGATATTTTTGAGCCCAACGAAGATCGTGCGGCCAAGGCGACTTATACATTTCAATACTTTAACTTGCTACAAAAAATGACTAGTTTGAATTATCAGAATACAACTGGTGATACTTGGCATAGCCTAAATGGCCTCGAACGGCAGGCAATTATTGATGCAGTTTTTGCAAAGGCCGAAAAGCCAACGAAAACCTATCGGCCAACTGATTTTGGTGAGTTACGTAAGCTATTAAAATTAACAGATGACGCACGTTTTAATTTAGTTAATTATGGTAGCTTTCGGACCCAAAAAGAAATTGAAACGGTTGAAAAGAAAACGCGCTTTGTTGATTTTAAGGCCTACCATGATTTAGTGAACGTATTGCCAGAAGAAATGTGGTCTAGTCGCCAATTGTTAGATCATATTGGAACAGCCTTAACTTTATATTCCAGTGATAAACGACGGCGGCGCTATTTTGCCGAAGAATTGAATTTGCCAAAAGATTTGATTGAAAAACTTTTACCGCTTAATTTTGCCAAATTTGGCCATTTGTCAATTAAATCAATGCAAAATATCATTCCGTATCTTGAAATGGGTCAGGTTTATAGTGAAGCGACAACTAATGCTGGTTATGATTTCCGTAAAAAGAAGATTTCCAAAGATACAATTCAAGAGGAAATCACAAACCCAGTTGTTCGCCGTGCGGTAACGAAAACAATCAAAGTGGTTGAGCAGATTATGCGGCGTTATGGCAATCACCCAGATGGAATTAATATTGAATTGGCTCGTGAGTTAGGCCGTAATTTTGATGATCGGCGAAAAATACAAAAAAATCAAGACCAGAATCGCCAAAATAACGATAAAATTGTGGCTGAATTAACTGAATTAGGGATTCCAGTTAATGGTCAGAATATTATTCGCTATAAATTACACAAGGAACAAAATGGGATTGATCCGTATACTGGTGATCAGATTCCCTTTGGTAGTGCGTTTAGTGTTAATTATGAGGTTGACCATATTATTCCGTACAGTATTAGTTGGGATGATAGTTACACCAATAAAGTGTTAACCAGTGCAAAATGTAATCGTGAAAAAGGCAATCGGATTCCGATGACTTACTTGGCTAATGATGAAAAACGCACCGATGCCTTAACTAATATGGCTGATAATGTGATTCGCAATTCACGCAAACGGCAAAAACTTTTGAAGCAAAAGCTAAGTGATGAAGAGAAAAAGGATTGGAAGCAACGAAATATTAACGACACACGTTTTATTACACGGGTACTTTATAATTATTTCAGACAGGCAATCGACTTTAATCCAGAATTGGAGAAAAAACAACATGTATTGCCGTTAAATGGTGAAGTTACTTCGAAAATTCGTAGTCGCTGGGGCTTTCTTAAAGTGCGCGAAGATGGTGATTTACATCATGCCGTTGATGCAACCGTTATAGCTGCGATTACACCGGCCTTTATTCAGCAAGTCACTAAATATAGTCAACACCAAGAAGTAAAGAATAATCGCGCTTTATGGCACGATGCTGAGATTAAGGACGCAGAATATGCGGCTGAAGCACAACGGATGGATGCCGATTTGTTTAATAAGATTTTCAATGGTTTTCCACTACCATGGCCAGAATTTCGTGATGAATTACTGGACCGTATCTCCGATAATCCTGCAGAAATGATGAAGAACAGAAGCTGGAATACGTATACGCCAGTTGAAATTGCTAAATTAAAACCAGTCTTTGTTGTTCGTTTGGCCAACCATAAAATTTCGGGACCAGCGCATTTGGACACAATTCGTAGTGCAAAATTATTTGATGAAAAAGGTATTGTGCTCAGTCGAATTAGTATTGCCAAACTGAAACTAAACAAAAAAGGCCAAGTCGCTACTGGTGATGGCGTTTATGACCCTGAAAACAGCAACAATGGTGATAAAGTTGTTTATTCGGCCATCAGAAAGGCATTGGAGGCCCATGGCGGCTCTGGAGAAGTAGCCTTTCCAGAGGGTTATTTAGAATATCTGGATCACGGGACCAAAAAATTAGTGCGTAAAGTACGTGTTGCTAAAAAGGCCTCACTACCAGTACTGTTGAAGAACAAGGCGGCTGCCGATAATGGGTCGATGGTGCGGATTGATGTATTTAATACGGGTAAGAAGTTTGTGTTTGTGCCGATTTATATTAAGGATACGGTTGAACGAGTTCTGCCGAGTAAGGCAGTACTGCAAGGAAAATCTGCAAAAAATTGGTATCAAATTACTGATGCCGATAAATTCTGCTTTTCTTTATACCCTGGAGATATGGTACATATAAAATCTAGGACAGGGATTAAACCGAAGTATGCCAATACGACAGTTGAGCACAGTATTAAACTTGTAAAGGATTTTTATGGATATTTTAATGGCGCCAATATTGCTAATGGTAATATTAGTATACGTGCACATGATAGCTCTTATAAATCAGAAAGTGTCGGTATCTCTGGACTCTTAGAATTCGAAAAATATCAGGTCGACTACTTCGGTCGTTACCATAAGGTCCACGAAAAGAAACGGCAGTTATTCGTTAAGCGAGATGAGTAATTATGGCCTTTCGTAACCTGTATATTCAAAATCCAGCAAAATTAAGCATTTCCAAAAGTCAGTTAGTGATTCAGCAGAAAGAACGTTATACAGTCCCAGTAGAAGACATTTCAAGCATCATGATTGAACACAAACAATGTACAATTACAGCACCGGCGCTATCCTTTCTTGCTGAGCATCAAGTGGCGGTGTTCACTTGTGATGAGAAACATTTGCCATGTGCGATGGTTTTGCCACTGGGCCAGTATTATCGTAAATTAGAAGCGTTAGAAGCTCAGTTACATGTAAGAACTAAAACTAAGGCGCGTTTATGGCAGAAATTGATGAAACAAAAAATTGAAAACCAGGCCAAAGTTTTAGAATTAAATCAGTGTAATAATGTCGCCGAACTTTACTTTTTAGCAACCCAGGTTGTTGAAGGTGATAAAACGTTTAAAGAATCGCGGGCAGCGCGGCTTTACTTTGTAGGTTTGTTTGGTGATCACTTTAACCGGCGCAATGAAAATACGCTGAACGGTGCCTTAAATTATGGCTACGCGATTATCCGTGGTATTATCGCGCGGGATATTTGTGTGTACGGTTTTGAGCCAGCATTGGGAGTATTCCATAAAAATGAATTAAATCCTTTTAATTTGGCCGATGATTTAATTGAACCATTTCGAGCGTACGTAGATTTATGGGTTTATGAACATCAAACTGACTTAAAGGATGGTTTGACACCTGCCAATAAACAGGCATTATTTCAATTATTATTTACAGAAGTTCGAATTGATGATGAATTTCATTCGTTGAGTAACGCGGTTCATAAATTAGTTTCATCGTACACTACTTGTTGTCGTAATAACTCTGCCGCGGGATTAAAGTTGCCGGAACTTATCCCGTTGGTGGCACACGAGTATGAGTAGCAAATATATGCGCCTATTAGTTATGTTTGATTTACCAGTAGTAAAGGCAAAAGATCGTCGTGCAGCGGCAAAATTCCGGCAGTATTTATTGGGCGAAGGCTACGTTATGATGCAATACTCGGTTTATTATCGCATTGTAAATGGTTATGATATGTCAAAAAAATACGAGCTGCGGTTAGATGATAATTTGCCCGAAAAAGGGTCAGTAAGATTGTTGGTTATAACCGAAAAACAATTCGATGAAATGCGTCTGCTAGTAGGTGATCCACTGCCTAACGAAGAAAAAGTTGAAAGTGGGCAGATGACCACTTTTTAGACAAGCAAAAGAGCCTGATATCCGCGTGATATTAGGCTCTTTTGGTACACTGGATCTATTTTAGCTGAAAACTGAAGGAATCAATAGCTTTCTTACTATTTTTATCTCTATTCCATCAGATCTATTTTAGCTGAAAACTGAAGGAATCAATAGCGCAGTGCTGCGGCGCCTCAAACCATTTGATGATCTATTTTAGCTGAAAACTGAAGGAATCAATAGCGAATGTCTGGGTTCATCGTTTTTTAAAAAGATCTATTTTAGCTGAAAACTGAAGGAATCAATAGCTATTTTACCTCCTGTGTTGTGTCTGTGTGTGATCTATTTTAGCTGAAAACTGAAGGAATCAATAGCATTGAACAATTAGATGAAATTTTACTGGCGGATCTATTTTAGCTGAAAACTGAAGGAATCAATAGCTCTGGATCAACGTTCCGAAACAACAATCCAGATCTATTTTAGCTGAAAACTGAAGGAATCAATAGCTGCTGAATTAAAGATTCTTTGATCTGGTCAGATCTATTTTAGCTGAAAACTGAAGGAATCAATAGCATAACCGTTGCGTTATACACCGTACCATTGGATCTATTTTAGCTGAAAACTGAAGGAATCAATAGCATGTTTTTGACAGTGATCGCATGGGTAACAGATCTATTTTAGCTGAAAACTGAAGGAATCAATAGCTGCATTACCTCCATTTTTTGTTGTTCCTGTGATCTATTTTAGCTGAAAACTGAAGGAATCAATAGCAGACTGCTCCAATGACAATGACCATTGTCCGATCTATTTTAGCTGAAAACTGAAGGAATCAATAGCACAGCCATGCAGAGCCTGATCCTTAAATATGATCTATTTTAGCTGAAAACTGAAGGAATCAATAGCTTAATTACGCGGTTAAGCAAAAGATCTTAGGATCTATTTTAGCTGAAAACTGAAGGAATCAATAGCCCAGACGAAACGTATTTAACCCCGTTGCCGGATCTATTTTAGCTGAAAACTGAAGGAATCAATAGCACAACCTAGTCGTGACAAAGTAGTAGAAGCGATCTATTTTAGCTGAAAACTGAAGGAATCAATAGCCTGAAAATACCTCACTAGACCTAATTTTTAGATCTATTTTAGCTGAAAACTGAAGGAATCAATAGCTTTCAGTATCGCCTTGTTTGATTTGCTGAGGATCTATTTTAGCTGAAAACTGAAGGAATCAATAGCTAAATTGCGTTATCGAGTTGTATTGCCTGGGATCTATTTTAGCTGAAAACTGAAGGAATCAATAGCTTAACCTGATAATAATAGTCAGCAAATCTTGATCTATTTTAGCTGAAAACTGAAGGAATCAATAGCAGCGACGCTAAACAGGCTGTGGCTGATAAGATCTATTTTAGCTGAAAACTGAAGGAATCAATAGCATAAGGTTAGCGAGACCTTAGCATGGATAAGATCTATTTTAGCTGAAAACTGAAGGAATCAATAGCTAGTGGATAAGACCAAGACCGAAGAATTAGGATCTATTTTAGCTGAAAACTGAAGGAATCAATAGCCGCAATTCAAAGGCTCTTTGTCGGCGCTGTGATCTATTTTAGCTGAAAACTGAAGGAATCAATAGCAAGTCTTTCAGTTTTGATGCCGGTGTCTGGGATCTATTTTAGCTGAAAACTGAAGGAATCAATAGCCTAGGATAGGTATAAAAGCTGAACTAAAAAGATCTATTTTAGCTGAAAACTGAAGGAATCAATAGCAGGAATTAGCATTGGAAATACTGCGGGCATGATCTATTTTAGCTGAAAACTGAAGGAATCAATAGCCTTACACGACCGCTTGAACGCTTGTGTTAGGATCTATTTTAGCTGAAAACTGAAGGAATCAATAGCTCATCTCCTTCTACCCGATTGACCCCCATTGATCTATTTTAGCTGAAAACTGAAGGAATCAATAGCCAATAGCAGAAAAGTATGAGCGATGTGGGAGATCTATTTTAGCTGAAAACTGAAGGAATCAATAGCACGCCTAGAACAGTACCCATTGCAGTACCAGATCTATTTTAGCTGAAAACTGAAGGAATCAATAGCGTCTGACGTGCCGCGGTTTGGCTTTTCTGGGATCTATTTTAGCTGAAAACTGAAGGAATCAATAGCCAGAGAAATTGATATAGCTCTTAGCTTCTTGATCTATTTTAGCTGAAAACTGAAGGAATCAATAGCACCAGACTTCTTCACCAGCAATTTTTGCGAGATCTATTTTAGCTGAAAACTGAAGGAATCAATAGCTACGAAGCACCGCATAAAGCGGATGTGCTCGATCTATTTTAGCTGAAAACTGAAGGAATCAATAGCCACCGGTTTGGCTTCACTCTTTAAAGACAAGATCTATTTTAGCTGAAAACTGAAGGAATCAATAGCGATCGGACGCACTTTGTCTATTATGGATTTGATCTATTTTAGCTGAAAACTGAAGGAATCAATAGCAGCCAAGAATAATAAAACGGAGGCGATATTGATCTATTTTAGCTGAAAACTGAAGGAATCAATAGCCTGATATTTAGATTTTAGTAACTACACTTTGATCTATTTTAGCTGAAAACTGAAGGAATCAATAGCGAGAGCGGCCACCGTTTGCGTGACATTATCGATCTATTTTAGCTGAAAACTGAAGGAATCAATAGCTGTATTTTGCGGTGTGGTCATTTTTCATGAGATCTATTTTAGCTGAAAACTGAAGGAATCAATAGCATTATACGTTGAAAAATACAATAAGCAGATGATCTATTTTAGCTGAAAACTGAAGGAATCAATAGCCAACTTCTCTTGCCGATCAATTTGCTTTAAGATCTATTTTAGCTGAAAACTGAAGGAATCAATAGCTAAAGTTGTCGGAAGTGCGTCCCACATCTGGATCTATTTTAGCTGAAAACTGAAGGAATCAATAGCCAACTAGAATTGCATCCTTATCCACTGATGGATCTATTTTAGCTGAAAACTGAAGGAATCAATAGCCATTTCCGTCTAGCGAGATAATTGAGTGAGATCTATTTTAGCTGAAAACTGAAGGAATCAATAGCGGATAATTTTTGCTTATCTCGTTCCTTGTTGATCTATTTTAGCTGAAAACTGAAGGAATCAATAGCCAACTAGAATTGCATCCTTATCCACTGATGGATCTATTTTAGCTGAAAACTGAAGGAATCAATAGCCATTTCCGTCTAGCGAGATAATTGAGTGAGATCTATTTTAGCTGAAAACTGAAGGAATCAATAGCGGATAATTTTTGCTTATCTCGTTCCTTGTTGATCTATTTTAGCTGAAAACTGAAGGAATCAATAGCCAACTAGAATTGCATCCTTATCCACTGATGGATCTATTTTAGCTGAAAACTGAAGGAATCAATAGCACGAGAAGTTTTGCACCGCCGTGTTCGTGGGATCTATTTTAGCTGAAAACTGAAGGAATCAATAGCGCTGTTCTGTGTACTTGCGCATAATGACCGGATCTATTTTAGCTGAAAACTGAAGGAATCAATAGCATGGTTCTGGATTTTAGTTGTCTTTATTGTGATCTATTTTAGCTGAAAACTGAAGGAATCAATAGCCCTTGGTTAGCTCAATTTTCTTAGATACATGATCTATTTTAGCTGAAAACTGAAGGAATCAATAGCTACTGAACTAGTTAATCAATATAATAAAAAGATCTATTTTAGCTGAAAACTGAAGGAATCAATAGCCTTTCAATGTAAGTCAATACCGATTTAGTGGATCTATTTTAGCTGAAAACTGAAGGAATCAATAGCCACAATCATTACCATTACGATGCTCGCTGGGATCTATTTTAGCTGAAAACTGAAGGAATCAATAGCTCTCTATACTGAGAAATAAATATGTCTTGAGATCTATTTTAGCTGAAAACTGAAGGAATCAATAGCACTCCTGGTTCAAACATTGAATACTATGTGATCTATTTTAGCTGAAAACTGAAGGAATCAATAGCTCCACTCAGCCAGCTCATAATGATATGAGTGATCTATTTTAGCTGAAAACTGAAGGAATCAATAGCGCCAACACGTAAGGCAATTAGTGGCGTTTGGATCTATTTTAGCTGAAAACTGAAGGAATCAATAGCCAAAGGTAATCACAGGTATCGTTCGCTTATGATCTATTTTAGCTGAAAACTGAAGGAATCAATAGCCAAAAGCAATGATGAACCTTATATTTATAGATCTATTTTAGCTGAAAACTGAAGGAATCAATAGCTGACCGTGTGTGTTATTTCTTCGTCAATTTGATCTATTTTAGCCGAAAACTGAAGGAATCAATAGCTCAGCATAACATAGTAAGATATAAGGCTGGAAATTGTCTTCATAGTTGCGAATTATGTCGGGTTTTCAACGACTCGAATTTATACTAGGTTTCTAATATTTGCCTTTATGTGTTGACTTTTCTAAGCTTACTGACCTTCTTGGCGGATGGGAGGAAGCCTATTTTTAAATAGAGAGTGTCGGCTTTTATTGTGAAACCATCATATCAGCCATAACTACATATTTTTTTGTGCCAGTACCGGTGCCACTTGCTTCGTTTTCAGAAGCAAATTTAACATTGCAAATACCAATATTTCCTTGCTTTACTGCCAATGAACAAGCATTTTCAATAGTTTTTTGAAGGCTTTTACCCTCACTGAATACCACATTTCCTGTCGATTGATAACCTTCTAATGCCTGACCCATTGTGATTAAAGTTTTGTTTGAATTGTTATTAAATAATCCCATGATATTAACTCCTTAATTTACATTCATTTTTGTGTTTAAGATATTTGTCTTGGCTATAATTATTCCATCAGAAGTTTCAATGCAAACATTTGGCATTACTGTCCATCCGTAAATATCTTTGGCTTTATGAACTAAAATAAAAACACTGTCAGCAATTTGTGATTTGTCTGTATTACTTGCCACGTAAATAGTGTCACTAACATAAATAGTAATTCCATTGGGTTCGCCAGTGAGGGGATCCTCATCGATCTTATAGTCTAATATGGTACCTTGAGAGTTATCAACTGTTGTTTGCAGTTGGTTTTTGAAACTATTAAGATTAGTTTTATTTGTAATGATTGATTCAGAGTTTGCTTCCGCAGAGGCGGCTTTTTTAGCTGAGGAACTGGATGTTGCGTTTATAGATGTTCTTTAACATCATTCGAAACTGTGGTTCTTGAATGGGATGTAGATGTCTTCATCGCAGTCTCTCGTTTACTACTGGCTATTTTTAATTTATTTTTTTTTGCAATGAACCTGTGTGAAGGTTTAACGATAACTGAGTCTGTGGCGGTTGTTCCGTCCTTTGTTACGGTAATGTTAACTGTTTTCTTCTTAGGACTGACTAAGTTGTAACTAACTTTAAATCGGCCTTGTAAGTTTGCTTTTGTTGTGTGGGTGATTCCTGTTGTAACCGATGCATCAGTATTTGTTTTTTCAGAAATAATTGCCACACCATCTGAATCGGTTGTCACAGTCCTTTTATCTAAAGATATCTTCGTTTTAGCGACTTTTGAACTACTTACTACAGCCGTTGCACCATTGTTCTTTGTAGGATCAATAATATTTCCTATTGATCCGGCAACAAATAAAACTACGATTAAGATAAACCACTAGCGTTTATAGAATGGTTTTTCCCCGTTTTTCATAATAGTTCACCAATTATTTTGCTGAACTACTTGAATCAAGGTTTAGTGGGGCTTCTTCTTGTAGTTTAGTAACTTTATAAGCCTTTTGTCCCAATTTTTTACCATCAACACCTTGGGTAGCTTTAAGAACAACCGGAGTGGAAGTGTTATCAAGATTATATGTGGCTACCCCTTTAACAGATCCACCCTTATTAATTTTTTGAGATTGATTTTTAAGCTCAGTGTCATACCCGTTTGGGGTTGACCCAACTTCTAGTTCACCCTCGGTATTCTTATTCTTTTGGTAGGCATTAAAGACTGCTTGCCACCCGCTGATGGCATCAATATCCTTTTTAGTTCTGTTTGTGATCGTATATTCGAAAATAATCCGGTTATGATCGTCAGTATCACTAGGTTTTAAGAATTTAACTTTGTTAATTTTGATCTTTAAATCGTGAATTACCACAGCATTCTTTTTAAACTTGTATTTTGTCGCGGCCTGAACTTGAGAACTCTGATTAAAAGTTGGTGTAAATACTCCCGCGCCCATTCCTAATAATGAGACAGAAATTAGACCACCCAATCCTAATTTACGTAATTTCATTTTAACTCCTCCAAAATAAATCAGCTTTTAATGTCATCAGTATTTGGACAAATTAGACCACATAGCTTCGTTTTTATTTTTGCCAAATGATTCTACCTTGATAAAGGACATTATCAATTTTTCCTTCACGTTCGTCTTTATAGATGGAAAATCTTTGTCATCAAAGTCATAAAAAAATAGGCCGGTTCATGAACACAAACAAAATAGTATCTAAATCTATTTTAACTGAAAGTTGAAGAAATCAATAGTGAAAAACCGTGGTGATACACTGGCGGGGCGCTGTGATTACAAAGTATAAGTACTTAAAGATTGCATTAAAGTTCTTGAAGGAAGTGAAAGGTTTTAAAATCAAGGTGGGATAGCTTCTAGTGGAAATTGATAAGGATAGTACCAGAATAGGGTATACCAATGGCCAAGCACATCATGCTGATGAAGTCATGAGGCAAGTACTTGCAGGTTTTATTAATTTATTTAATGAAGATTTTGAAAATTGCTGGTAAAAGCTTTTTCTAACGATAAAACAATATTCAAGAATTAAAGGCACCTAGTAATTGTGTTAAGTGTTATTTTTATGCCTGGTGTATGAACATCCCCGATTAGATTCAGGTGAACGGTATTCGTTATGAAGTTGTTCTTAAGCAATTAAGCGTGATGGGAGTGGCGACTTATTGTTGGGTGAAACGGATACTATCGAAAATGCAATTACGATCAATATTAGGTTACCAACCGACCATCAACAACAGTAAACCTTATATTGCACCCGGTGGCATTTGAGAGTGGTACGTTGAACTACTTACCGATGAATGCACAATAGATTCGGATAGCTTAACAATTGTACCAAGTATTTATTGATAGCGATGTCTTTCCCTAGGTGCGGACCATTAAATAAAATCCGAGAAGGGTCTTCCAGGACTTTATACAAGTAAAGACGACAATCTATTTTAGTTGAAGGCTGAAAGATCTGTTCACGTTAAAAACGTAGTACTAATACTTCTAATTCTGCGGCAACAATAGATATTGATGCTGCTCTGGTTGATCAGTGATACGCAATAAGAATGTTATCTGTAATCTTTTAGCAGAAAAAGGTTTATTACACCAACTAACTACAATAGAAGAGTAAGCTACTGCGGCAACAATCAATTAAAACAGCAATTTTTTGAAAATTATAATGTTTTTATCGAAAAAGAATGCGCTTTCTTAGCAAAAGCATTATAATAAACTTATTCCAAGATGACTTTTGCAAGCTATAGGTTCCCTGAGGCTAGTATAAGTGACTAGAAAATTTACTTAAGTCTTGGAATCATACTTATAAATAATCCGGCCTAAACCACATTAAATTGAATTTAGGAGAAGATGCCTATGAGTATTGAATTGAATTTTCACGTTAAAGTGAAACTAAGCAAAGAAATACTTATTTTACTAGTGACATTACTATTACTAGTTAACTAGTCGCCTATAAGCTAATCTCAAACGGGAACTTATAGTAATTGGATCTACTTTAAAGTAGACTCCAGATAAAGCTCTGTGCCCCCAACTCAATTCAGTTGGGGGCCATCTTTTTATACCGGCGTAAAATTCGATGTGTTATTATATGCCTATAGTTCATTTTGACTGGCAAATAGAGATTTATATACTCCTGGAGTGAAAACCATGCATTATCAAACGACTTTAAGTACGCGTCCGTTTATGTACCTAGAAACAAAAAAAGTGGCGCAGCGGCTACAAGATGGCCAATCGCTTGCTGAGGTTCGTTCGGCAGCGATTGAGCAGAATTTTTTGCAGTTACCATCGCGGTCACGCCAGTTGGCGGCTATTAATGTTATTTTGAAACGTCTTGGAACACTGGACGTTTATTTAGTGCACCAATTTTTAATTGCTGATCGGGAAACGAGTAACTTGATTCTGTTGTATGCCATAATGGCTAGTGATCAATTATTTCAGGAGTTCATGCGGGAAGTTTATTTACAAAGAATTACCGGTATGGAGACAAGTTTGACTAAGCAAGATGTGTTAAAATTTTTAGCGGAAAAGTCGACGCAAAGTGAAAAAGTGGCACGCTGGACTGGTGCTACGCAAAATCGTTTAGCAGCAGCCTACTTACAGGTATTGCGTGATAGTGGCTTAATGCGCGCTGGGCAGTTGGTTAAAGGAATACTGGCAGCAGATGTGGCGCAGTATTTGCATCAATATGGCAAGCAGTCACTGTATGAAGTTTTAATAGGAAGTCGGGTATAGTCATGCGAACTACGGCACAGCGTTTAAATGCATTACAGGATAAATTGTTGGCAGAACAATTTGTTCACAATACTGGCCTAGGTAACGAGGTTGGTTTTTATATCTTTGATTATGTCCCGCAAGATGAGCTTTTAGTACGCGCGCGAATAGTAGAAATTCAGCAATATACTGAAAAAAGGCTGCAAGTAAAAATACAGAATTTTGATTTGTTTAAAATTGTATTGCAGTTCTTTGAGTCGCGGGGCTACATGGATAAAAATTTTCAAATGGAAGCAAAACGTGGTAGTGCTATTTTATTTGAGCGAATGCAAAAGGCGCTTAAACTGGCAACTAATCGCGATGAGTTGGTTGGCTATATTACTGCTCATTATGATCCGAATGCAATTATTTTTTTGACTGGTGTTGGTACAGCCTACCCAATTGTACGGTCGCACAACTTGCTAAACAATTTGCAGCCGCTAATCACGCAGATGCCACTTGTATTATTTTATCCAGGTACATATTCGTATAATAAGTTAAAATTATTTGATCAGTTAGATGATGATCATTATTATCGGGCGTTTCGCATTGTTGGAGATTAAGATTGCAATTACTTAGCTGCAGTTTCACCACAAAAACTATTAATTGATCTTAATTATGCAGTAGGAGGAAATTTTATTAATGGAAATTAAACAGTTGTTTAAAAAGCCAATTGAACGGGAAATTGAAGGAGTTATTAAAATTGGGCAAGGTGCTAATGACCATACCTTTCAAGAGTTGGATGAATATGTGATTACTGATGAAATTGAGCAGCATTTAACAACTTTTTTCGCGGCTTACGATCATTCATTAGCGCAACCAACTGATCAGATCGGGGTTTGGATTTCTGGTTTCTTCGGGTCCGGGAAATCACATTTTTTAAAAATATTAAGTTATTTACTGCGGCAAGATTTACAGGTGGCGTCAAAACGACCCCTAGATTTCTTTACTGATAAGTTGACCCATAATCCTAAACTATTGGCGCAAATGCAAAAAGCATTGACCGTTCCTAATGATGTAGCGCTGTTTAATATTGAGTCAAAATCTGAAGCCGATAGTATGCAGCAAAAATCAGCAGTCGTTAAGGTATTCAATAAAGTCTTTAATGAAATACGTGGTTTTTCAGGGGCAAATGCCTGGATTGCAGAAATGGAAGAAACTTTGGCCAATAAAGGGCAGTACACTGCGTTTAAACAGGCCTTTGCGGATAAGGCTGATGGCTTAAGTTGGGTAGAAGGTCGCGACGAGATCTTTTATAATGAAGATGCGGCAATTGCGGCGTTGGTCGAGACGACTGATATGAGTGAAGAAAGTGCACGTCATTTTATGGAGGCTGGTGAATCCAGCTACACAATTAGTGATGAATCATTTGCTAAACGGGTGCAGAAATATGTTGCCCAGCAGCCGGCTAACTACCATTTGGTTTTCATGGCCGATGAAATGGGACAATATATTTCTGAAAATGGTCAGTTGATGCTTGATTTACAGATGGTAGTCGAGGATCTTGCCCAATATTGCCACGGTCAAGTCTGGGTTGTGGTGACTAGTCAGCAGGATATTGACTCCCTAAAAAAGGGCGGCATGTCGTCGAATGATTTTTCAAAAATTCAAGGGCGGTTTAACGCGCGCTTACCACTAAGTTCAGCCAACGCCGATGAAGTGATAAAAAAACGTTTGTTGGCCAAAACACCAGCGGCGGTAACCGAATTAGCGTCGATTTATACGGCCAATGAAGCAATTTTAAAAAATAAGCTCACTTTTACTAACGACACGGCGCAAATGCAAGGCTTTACGGATCAAAATGAATTTGTGGCATCCTATCCATTCATCCCGTACCAATTTAATCTACTACAAAAAGTTTTTACGGGTATTCGCGAACATGGTTCAGTGGGTAAGCATCTATCCAGTGGTGAACGTAATTTATTATCGGCGATGCAGTTTGCCGCGATTACTTATGAACATGCACAGCCCAACGTACTAGTACCGTTTGATATTTTCTATAAAAATATTGAAGCCGCACTGGAAAACTTAGTTCGTTCACCAATCATTCAGGCAGAAAGCAATGCAAAGCTAAATGATTTTGATGTTAGAGTCTTAAAGCTATTATTTCTAATCCGTTACGTTAAAGAAATTCCGGCTAATATTGATAATTTGACCACACTTTTAATTGAGCAGATTGATGAAGAGACGTTAACTTTGAAGGAAAAAGTTCAGAAAAGTGTTAATCGCTTGGAAAGAGAATTTTTGATTCAGCGGCGGGGTAGTGAATACGTCTTCTTAACTAATGACGAGCAGGATATTAACCGAGAAATTCAAAATGTTACTGTTTCCAATAATGACGTGGTTAAATATCTTGGTGAAACGATTTTCACGGATATTTTGCAGCTTAAGCAGTATCGCTATCAGCCTTTTGCCAAACAGCCAGGTCTAAATTACAATTTTGAACTTAATCAGTGGATTGATATGGTTCCAATTAAAACGGCACGGTCGGCCTTAACACTACAAATTATTAGTCCGAATAATTTAGAAGTCGCCGGCGATGAGATGGCGGCGGCCCAATCGTTAGAGGCAGGTAAAGTGATTGTTCTGTTGCCAGAGCAGGGCACCTATATGGACGATATTATGAATTTCAAACGAATCGATCAATATTTGCGCGAACCAAATCATAATCAAACCGATATTTATGCTGACATATTAAACCATAAGAGCCGTGAGCGAACGGCCTTATCGGTGGATATTAAAACACAAGTTGAGGCGGCTTTGGCTGATGCTAAGGTGTTTATTAATGGCGCAGTGGTTAAGGCCAGTGGTGGTTCATTGATCAGTACTGCCTTAAAACAATTGATTGAAGTGACTTATAACAAAATCACTTATGTGACGCACAATTATGATCGTGAGGATTTGACCGCACTATTTTCAACCCAAGGCGATTTACTATCCGCACAGACTACCGACCCTAATCATCTCGCCACTGAAGCAATTTTCAATGATATTGAGCAGCGGGCGGCGCGGCATATTCGGGTTTCATTGCGTGAATTGGCCGAGAGTTTTTCAAAGATTCCGTTTGGTTGGCAAGAAACGACAATTCTGGCTAGTTTGATTCGCTTACTTAACGATGAAAAGATTCAGTTGCGAGTGCAGACTGAACGTTTAATTCCGGAAGACAACTTAACACATTTTATTAGTTTAATCACGCGGCCCCGAGAGCAGGAAAAAATTGTGGTTGAACAGCGCGTTTTGATTCAGGAACGTTACGTTAAAGCAGCTAATGAATTAATGAAGGAAATGTATAATAAGACGATGACGCCGGCCAAAGATGACGAGCGCATGGTTGAGTTACAGGACCAACTGCGGCATACAGCAACTGAGTTAGATGCCTTGCAGCGCCGTTATGCCGGACACAATCAATATCCTGGTGAGCAAAATATTAACGCTGAGTTACGAATCCTTAACAGTTTAATTGCACAACGCGACGCTAACCAGTTTTTTGAACGCGTTTTTAAAGAACAGGATGAGTTATTAGAACTTAACGATGATAATGAATTAGTCAAGCAGTTTTTTGCTAACCAGGTCGAAATTTTTAATGCGGCATTGATTATTAATACAAAATATCAGCGTGACCGTGATTATTTAACCACTGCAACGGCTAAACAGTCTGGCAAGCGGATTGCAGAAATTTTAGGCTTTGCGGAACCTTATGCTTTGATCAAAGGGCTGCCAGAGTTGGTTAAAACTTATAAAGAGGCCATCTTTACGGAAATTGAAACTGCCGCGGCACCGATCAAACAGGAGCTGGCTAATGATCAGGCCAATATGGAAGCTACCTTGACGAACGCTGAATTACAGCAAAAGATCAAACCGCAAATTGAGCAACAATATCGTGATTTAAACCGGCAACTGGACGATGCAGGAACAATTGCTGACGTTCGTGGCGTCATGGCGGATAAAGATATTACGAAGGGCCGCTTTATTACCTTGATTAATAAAGCACAGCGGGAAATCGCCGCTCGAGAAGTGCCGGTACAGCCAGTACCATCTAAACCGGTAGTTAGTAATGGAGTGCATACTTTTGGTGTCGGTACAGATACTTCTGGTAATGGGACAACCAAAATTGCGGAGACAACGCCGGAACCAGTGGCACCCGCGCCTAAAGTAAATATTTTAGCGCGGACTGCAGTCTTGCCTGAGCAGCAAGTTGTTATTCATAATGAGGCTGAACTAAACGCCTATTTGGCAGAAGTGCAGCAACATTTGCAACAAGAACTAAAGGGTGTGGATGAACTACGGATTATGTAGCTAAGTGGAAAGGGTTGCTATACTCACAAGTTGAGTACAACAGCGCTTTTTATTTTGGTGAGCTGGTGACTTTTAGCTGTATTTCCTCTAAACTAGAGATTGAGTTTAGTACAATATATTGTGCTAATTAGAAATTAGGGAGTAATTAAAAATATGGATAAAGCGGCTTTGAAGAAGTTTGCGGTGAACGCCAAACAGCATTTATTAAGCAGTATTCAGGCATATGCACGTAATCATTATTTATTAAATGATCAGCAACTGCCAACAATTGAACACCATGCTGCCGGAAGCCTATTAATTTTAGGTGGTAAAAAAGTTAAACTGAATGCAATTGAAGAAAAAGAATTTCGTCATCTTTTAGCAAAAATACAGGATTTCCAGCACGATTCGACTTTGGCCGAAGCCTTAGAGCAATTATTTGAAGAAGTGGCCTTTACCTGGTTTAACTGGTTGGTGGCTTTACGCTATATGGAATTACATGATTATTTACCGATTAAAATGCGTATTTTATCTTCAGAAACGGCCGGTAAAAAAGAGCCTGACGCACTATCAAGTATTTATGATTTAGTGGATGATTTAGCTTTAGAGCCGACAATTCTGGCATTAATCAATGACGATACCGACTTAACGCGCTCAGAGAAAGACATTCGCTTATATCAATATTTATTGAAACAGCAAATTAAGCAGTTAAGTCAAATTTTACCCAGCGTTTTTTATCCCGTGCAAGGTGCCGAATCATTGTTATTACCAGAGAACTTATTACAACCTCAAGGGATTATCGCTGATCTACTGGCGAGTGGCATCCCTGATGAAGATTGGAATAATACCGAAATTATCGGTTGGCTATTTGAGTACTACAATATTGAAGAAAAATCAAAAGTTGGCGGTTTAAAAAATCATAGTGTCTCTAAACGTGAACTGCCAGTTGTGACACAATTATTTACCCCAAAATGGATCGTTCAATATATGTTGCAAAACTCATTGGGCAACTTATATTTAGGGCTACATCCGGACACTAGTTTGACGGATCAATGGCAGTATTATCTAGGTCATGCGGGTAATTTAGTACTCCCCAATGATATTCAACGATTAGAAGATATTAAAATAATTGATCCCGCCTGCGGTTCGGGCCACATTTTAATTGAGGCCTTCCGGATGCTCTATGATATGTATTTGCAACAAGGTTACTTACCACGAGAAATTCCACGGACAATTATTGAAAATAACTTATTTAGTTTAGATATTGATAAGCGGTCGATTCAAATTACCCAAATTGTTTTGTTAATGGAAATGCTGGCTAAAACACCACGTTTATTACGGGCAAAGCAGCCTGTTGTCTTTAATGTCTTTGAATTTCAGGATTCCTTACAACCGACAACGATCGAGGCGCTGCAATCAGCTTTTGATTCAGCAGAAATTGAACAGATTCGCGTTCTGGAACAGCAATTTACGGATGCAAAACAGTTTGGCTCATTGCTACAACCAGCAACAGTTGACTGGCAAGATTTTATTCAAAAAATTAGTACTTTGGTGTCAGATCAAACTGACCTATACCAACAAGCGCAAGTTACCGAATTACGTGAACGACTGTTGCCGTTATTTCAGTGTGCCTGGTTATTAACCCAACGCTATGATGTGGTTGTTACGAATCCGCCGTACCATAATAAATACAATCCAACGCTGAAAAAATTTATGCAACAGCACTATAAAGATGTTAAATCAGATTTATACTCGGCCTTTATCAAAGAGACTTTCTCAATGACAAAGCCAAATGGTTATGCTGCATTGATGAGTCCGTACACCTGGATGTTTATTTCCTCACACGAAAAATTACGGCGCTTTATCATCAATAATGGTACGATCAGCAGTTTAGTTCAATTGGAATACTCTGCGTTTGAGGACGCCACTGTGCCGATTTGTACCTTTGTTTTGCAGCATCAACAGGAAAATACACAAGGCGTTTTCTTACGTTTGGAGTCCTTTAAGGGTGCGTCGGCACAACCAAGCAAGGTGGCCGAAGCAGCGAGTGATCCAACAGTAGATTATCGGTATGTGCGGGATGTGCATTCATTTGAAGATATTCCGGGAGCGCCGATTGCTTACTGGGCAAGTGGACGAGTACGAGCAATCTTTAGAGATAATCCTAAATTAGGGGAGATAGCAGAACCCCGTGTTGGACTACAAACGGGTGATAACAATCAATTTTTACGATTATGGTACGAGGTTGCAAATAATAAAACGGGATTTCAAATAAAAAGTAATAATGAAGCAAAAGATAGTGGCAATAAGTGGTTTACCACAACAAAGGGTGGTAGTTATCGAAAATGGTATGGTAATAACGATTACATAGTTAATTGGGAGAATGATGGTTATGAAATAAAAAATTATGTGGATTTTAAAGGAAAACAAAAATCACGGCCACAGAATATAAACTATTATTTTAAAACAGGGCTTACTTGGTCAACAACATCGTCAAGTGAAATTTCTTTTAGACTGCAACAAAATAGTATTTTTGAACATAAGGGATCGGTTCTCTTTCCAAAACAGAAAAATGATTTTTATGCAATTTTTGGTTACATTAATAGCAAGGTGCCCATGCTTTTTTTGAAAGCATTAGCTCCAACTTTAGATTTTGCTGAGGGTGCGGTTGCAAAATTACCATATAAACCTGTGAGTGAAATACCTGAAATCACTGATCTTGTCCAACAAAACACCGCCCTCTCCAAGTCAGACTGGGACGCCTTCGAAACGTCATGGGACTTTCAGCAGCATCCCTTTCTGCAATATCGCACCGACACTAATTTATTGGCCGATGCCTTCGCTAACTGGCAAACAGCGGCGGCCCAACGTTTTGCACAGTTAAAATTGAATGAAGAGGAACTTAACCGCCAATTTATCGACATCTATGGTCTACAAGATGAATTATCGCCAGAAGAAACGGATAAAGAAGTCACAGTCCGGCAGGCTGATCAGGGCAGGGATGTGCGTAGTTTTCTGTCTTATTTGGTAGGGGTGATTTTTGGCCGTTATAGTTTGGATGAGCCGGGCTTAATTTATGCTGGCGGCACTTTTGATCACACGCGTTACCATACTTTTCAGCCTGATGACGATAATGTGATTCCGATCGGTTTTGCTAAGGGCTACTATGAGGATGATATTGTGACACGAATCAAACAATTGTTGACGTTAATCTTTGGTGCTGAACAGTTAATGGCGAATTTAACTTTTATTGCTAATAGTCTCTATCCAGATAGTGCCCAAGATCCAGAGGAAGCGTTACGCCACTATTTCCTGAAGGATTTCTACAAGGATCATTTAAAAATTTATCAGAAGCGGCCGATTTACTGGGAACTTTCTAGTGGTAAGCAAAATGGTTTTAAGGCGCTCATTTATCTGCATCGCTATACACCAGCTTTATTGGCGCAGATTCGGACAGCGTATTTATTGCCATTAATGCGGACAATTGATCGTTTATTGACGTTGACTAACACTGAAGTTGATTCAACCCGAGCTAAGGCCGCGGCCGAAAAGCAGCGCGCCAATTATCAGCGCCAACTAACTGAATTACGCCAGTATGAAACGGTGGTGCAATATATGGCCAACCGCGAATTGGTTTTAGATCTAGATGATGGCGTGAAGGTCAATTACGCTAAATTTCAGAACATTGAAGTCCCCAGTGAAGATGGTACGAAAACGCAGAAATTAAATGTTTTAACTAAAGTGAAAATGTAATTAGAGCGTGTTTGAAAAAGCGCTCAGGTTTTGAACACTAGCCTAGTAAGGCGCAGAAATCTGCTTTTTAAACACGTTTAGGCCAAATTAACGGTAAAGGTCAACCTAATAATATTTTCCAAACATAATTAGAGTGAAGCAGGTGAAAAAATGGCGACCGAGACCCAGACGTTATTACAACAACGATTTGATGCACCTTTACCGGATTACCAGCAACGGCGAATTATTTTTTGGTATGATGAAAATCAGGATTATGCGCAAGAATTAGCGGCTTATCAACTAACTAATGTGGTGACGTTAACGGTGACGCCAAATAATTATTTTGCGGTTAAATATCAAATTGAAGTGCAACAACCAGAACAGAATTTTTTGCTTTATTTACCAATGAGTCGCCCGGAACCACAAAGTGATCCGTTACACGATATTTATTTATACTCGCAGCCAGAGTTTCACGTCGATCGTTTAAGTCAAGTGCTGGATGAATTACACATTGAGGATCAGGACGCTTATCGCGGGACGCTTTTAATTTATAAAAACTTCTTTGAGAATAAACAGCGGCAAAAAAGCCTACTGACGCTTTTGCAAAATGAGTCCGCAATCACGCCCGAAAAACTAACATTAGGTATTTTTCTAGTATTAGTTGGTGGTAAACGATTCAGTTTCGCTAATGGGTTAATATATTTGTTGGTTGAATGGGCGCAAGAACAAGATACTGCCTGGCAAAAATTACAACGTTTTGGCAATTTAAAATGGTTTTGGCAGCAGGTCAAGCAGAATTTTAATTATCAAGCCAAGCAACCGAATTTGGCTGATTTAGCTTGTGCGTTATTCACCACCAAAACGGCGGCGGAGTTCAATGATAGGGTGCCAAAAAATTGGCAACAAAGACAACTGCAACCAGCTAATAATGCAATTGTCTTTGTCGATCAATGGCAAAACGCGCGTGATTTAACAGCTGAGTATGAAGTAGTCGCAAATCGAGTAAGCGAGCTATTGCGGATCGATGACTTTACGCGGGGTAAATCGGTTGATTTTCTGGCTCAGGGTAATACTTTTGCGGCCTACGATGTTGCGTTGATTACGTTAGTGGCACAGCAGTTGATCGAAGGCGGCGTTTTGTATGATGATTACGAGCTTCAATTAATTAAGCGGCGGACGGACTTTTGGAATAACCATTTTCAGGCCAGCTATCGTGCGTTGATTCAGGCTATTCGCCTATTGCGTAGCTTGGCTAATTTAACGATCGACGCCACTACGGTACAGGCCTTGTGGCAGCAGTATCAGGAACAATTGATGCAGCTCGATCAGGCTTACCGTAAGTTTTATCGTGCCTTTGATCAAATCAGTGAACCAAGTGATGAACTACGCGCGCTACAACAGAAGGTGGAGCACTTTTATACTGATGGTTACTTACGGCCTTTGGCGCAGCGCTGGGATAGTTTAATTAGTGAACAGCTACCATTAACACAAGTATTACCAACGGCCGCGTTTTATAGTAAAAAAGTGACGCATTTGGTCAACGATAAACGCCGTGTTTTTGTAATTGTGGCTGATGCACTGCGTTATGAAATCGCCAGTCAGCTACAGGATGAGCTTAACCGTAACCAGCATTTTGATACGGAACTAGAAGCGTTGGAGGGCACGGTACCCTCATATACTGATTTGGGGATGGCGGCATTGTTACCACATAAACAGGTGGCGCTTAACGCCAAAGGTAATATTGAAGTTGACGGTCAGTTAAGTGCTGGCGTCGAAAATCGGCAACGTATTTTAGCAAAAGAACTGCCTGATTTGAAAGTTACAGCACAAACTGCCAAATCAATTTTGGCGGCTAACCGCGATCAATTACGGCAGTTGTACAAGGGCACTAACGTTAATTATATTTATTTGGATGCGATCGATGCCCGTGGTGATAATGCTAAATCAGAGGATGAAGTATTCGCCGCGGTTGACTTAGTGCTGCAGCAACTACAAGAACTAGTAGGAACCTTGGCCCGTTATGTCAATGCCACAACCTTTTTTGTCACTGCCGATCATGGTTTTTTGTATACCCGGCAGGCGCTGACCAAACTGGATAAGATTGAACAACCGGCAGGTATTGTGCATAAGCGACGTTTCGTTATGAATACGGATAAAATCCCGGCTAGTAATACACACACGTTTGCGTTACCGAACTTAGCGCCAGGAAACCTAGCCGTTCACGTGCCGGCCGAGCTACTACGTTATGCAGTTCAGGGCGGTGGCAGCAAATATGTTCATGGTGGTACAACGTTGCAGGAAATCATGGTGCCACTGTTAACCATTAAAACAGAACGTAATGCGCGCTCACCGCAACAAGTCGACGTTGTTTTATTAACAGAACTGACAACGGTTGGTAGCTATAATCTAACCTTATCGTTTATTCAAATTCAGCCGGTTTCTAATTTACGCCGCAGCAAACAAATTTTAGTTTATTTGGAGGACACAACGGGTAAAGTTATTTCCAATCAAATAACGCTGATTGCTGATTATCATAACGATTCAGTACAACAGCGAACCCTGACCGGAAAACTGATTATTGCTAACGATATTTCGCCACGCTATCAGCAAGGAACCTTGGTGATCGTTAACGCCGCTAATCCAAAAGATACGCAGTGCCAGACCGTAAACTTAGATTTACCGGAAATTAAGTAAAGATTGATTAGCGGGAAAATATTTTAAGCCTTAAAGAAGTGATTAACCTGTGTTTCTGCTAATAGTGCAGAGATACGGGTTAAGTGTAAGGTGAATTTGTAATTGTCGTAATTAATCGATATCCAATGAATAAGCTTGTAATCAGTGCGCTTCTGCGATTTAGCTTGAATAAGTTTAAATAAATTTGTTGCCCCAGTACGGCCCTAGACTCCAGCTTGTAAAGCAAACAGCCTATTTAAACGGATTTTCATCTCTGAAAAGGTTGCCAATCTTTTAAAAATTTGGTAAAATGTATTTATTCAAGAACGGTCGCTCCGTTCACGAATACAGTTTTTGGCTGAAAACTGAAGGAATCAATAGTAATTGGATCCTAGTTTACTAGGATGCCAGTGAAGCTCTAACCCCAGTAGGATTTATCCTGCTGGGGTTATCTTTTTGTGTCATAGAATACGTGTATTGAAATTGGAATAAGTTAAATTGAATAATAATTAGTTGCTAGGTTGTTAACGGAGTGAGTATTTTAGTTATGAAGAAAAATGCTGTAGAACGGTTTAATTAGATAATATCAATTTCATTTATGGGCCAGTCCTTAAATGAGAGCTGGTTGTTAATGAAAAAAACAACATGTTTCTGAGTTGTTCAAAATGAGCAACTCAGCGAACACCGTAATATCAATGTTTCTTGAACCAATCGTTTTGAACGGTTCATTCTGAGTAATTAAAAAAGAACAATATCGAGTTTGGCCGCTCGCTAAATTAATCACTAAAATGTCTGATGGTGTATTAATATTAAAAGTCTTTATGGATTTCTTCGTTTGGCAAAACTATTCATCTATACTTTATAATCTCCCTTTTTATAATTAAGGGGGTGTTTCGGAAAAAATCAAACGGTATTAACTAAGTTATGTTATAAATTATGAAAGTAGATCAAAGAATTCTGCAATAGCGTATACTAAACGAAAAAAAGTTAGGAGGCTGAGGTCAATGCGGCGTAAAGAAAGAGAAGTTACTAACCAGAAGGAAATTATGGCCCTTTTGCAGTCTGCGCACGTCATTCACATTGGGATTCAGGCCACTGATTATCCCTATGTCGTACCAACAAATTATGGGTTTGAATTTGTTGCCGGGCAATTGATTATTTATGTGCATGGCGCACCAATTGGTCGTAAACGGGATTTGATTGCCAAACAGCCCAAAGTTGGCTTTGAAATTGACGATGGTAACCATTTAATGGCATCGGACAATGGTGATCCAGGTAGAAATTCCTTTGCTTATCATAGTATTATTGGTACCGGGAACGCCGAATTAGTTGCGGATTTTGTGACTAAGAAACACGCATTACAAACAATTCTTGTGCATGAAACTGGTCATACTTGGGCTAACATTAAGGATCATGACGTTGACTATGTAGGCATCATTAAAATTATAGTAAATCAATATAGTGTTAAGGCACACCATGACCCAAAATAATAACCAGGTCAGGAGCAACTAATGAATAATAAAGTAGATTACCAGCAAATTATTGCGGAATTAATCAAGTTTCGTGATGATCGTAACTGGAAAAAATATCACAGTTTAAAGAATCTAGCCGAGTCTCTGAATCTGGAGGCCAGCGAAGTATTAGAAATTTTTCAGTGGAAACCAGAAAGTCAACAGTTGGATGAGGCCGAGGTTGATCATTTAAAAGAAGAGTTGGCTGATACGCTAATTTATAGTTTTTACATGTGCGAGAAACTGGGTGTGAACCCCCTGGAAATTGTGCGGAAGAAAGTTGAGTTTAATCAGAAACGGCATTGGAAGATTGATAATTAATTTTGGTTGATTGAAAATATTCTCAGGGATACAGGCGAAGCAAATTTATGCTTGGCATGACGGACTGATACCTAGTCAATAAGTTGCTAATGAGTGTAAATAAACTTGTATCGATTATGGCTCTAGGCCGACTTGAATAAATTAATATATAGTAAAAGATGTTGTGAATAGGCCTGTAACTAGCATGACTCTATGAACTGGCCTAAATAATTTTTTATATCGAGTAAATGGGCCATTTAATAAGATTTAATCTATGAAGATCTTGATACTTTGCTAGAAGATGGTTATTCAAGAATGGCTGACTCAGATTAAAGTTAAACCGAAGAAATCAATAGTAACTTGATTCTGGTTTACTGGTCTATCTCTTATAAGTGTTAACCTCGGTGGAATTTATCCGGCCGGGGCTATTTTTTTTGTGAAATTTGGTGAACCTGAACACATGAACTACCAAGGAGTAGTTCAGGTACACAAAGATTTTGTTCATCCCCAAGTCCAACCACCAACAATACAAAAAATTATAGCAAAATAACAACCAATATTGCCAACTTCTTCACAATATAATACAATATCTGAAACTTGAAAGTATGAAGACAGACTGATCCCTTGGTATCACAGGGCATATTTTAATTAATTTAACCATTTAGCT
>NZ_RHNQ01000033.1 GCF_003946275.1 Loigolactobacillus backii | reverse complement strand
GAACAATTAGAGAATATCACACAGCATCCAAACAGCGAAGCTGGTCAATACTTGAATACATTTTTAATAATACGAGGAGACGATAATGTGCCAAAAAAACCAGAAGTAGCGGATGTTGCCGATTATATTAATAAGGCAGTACCACAGGCGCAACCACTATTGAACCAACTGCGGACTATTGTAAAGACTGGTTTACCTGCCGCCGAAGAAAAAATTAGTTGGGGCCAGCCTTTTTACTTACTTGGAAAAAAACGGGTTAGTTTTGCCGCTTACAAGGCCCACGTTAGTTTTACAAGTTCAGATGACCTGCCAGAGACTATTCGGCAAAAGGTTGAGCAGGCTGGTTACACAACTGGGCAAAAACGAATTAATATTACCTTTTCGCAACCAGTGCCAACGGACCTAATTCATGCGTTACTGGAAAGCATCTTAAAAGACAGTTAGATTTTTCCAACCATGATCTACGTTAGAAGCAAAATAAACGGATTAATAATTATTTATTGATTGGCCCATACCCGAACGTTGAAATTTAGATTTTTTAATCGGTACTTAACGTGGTAAACTAGGAAAAGGGAATTAGGCAGCAATGAAGTGTGGTCAAAACAGGCATTATCGGGGAGCGTTCGCTTGAAGATGAGCGTTTTGATTGGATGCGGACTACCCAATAATTTAATCGATGCGGAATTTTTGGTGCGGTATATCCGAAAATTCCATAATAAAGGAGATAACGTCATGATTGAAGCAATTAGCCTTAGAGCTGGTATGACTTTTGAAAAAGATGGCAAGTTAATTAAAGTACTAGAAAGTAATCATCATAAGCCTGGTAAAGGGAATACGGTGATGCAGATGCGGTTATACGATATTCGTTCTGGTTCAACCGTTCAAACAACGATGCGTCCAGAAGAAAAAGTTGAGCAAGCCGTTTTGGAAACCAAAGATGCTCAGTATCTCTATCTACAGGATGATTCTGCGGTATTCATGGATCTTGAAACTTACGAACAATACGAAATTCCAACTGAAAGTATTTCGGCAGAAATGAAATTTTTACTTGAAGGAATGCAAGTTAAAATTGATTTCTACGAAAAAGAAGTTATTGGGGTTACGTTGCCAACCACTGTTCAATTAAAAGTTGCGGAAACGCAGCCTTCCATTAAGGGCGCCACAGCAACTGGTTCCGGCAAACCTGCAACAATGGAAACGGGCCTAGTTGTCAACGTACCAGCTTTCATTCAGGTAGGTGAAACCCTTGATATTAATACGCAAAAGGGCGGCGCTTATCTGAAGCGTTCAGGTAAATAGGTAAACGAAAAATGGCGTAAGTGATTCTTCACAATCCGCTAATTTAAATTGAGAACAGCAAATAGACAAGGGAGTGTGACAAAAGTCGGTTTTGGGTTTACTGCGTAACGTAAGCTAATCCAATAACCGTACTATGGTTATTGGATTAGCTGTAGTTAGGCACGTAAATCCAGACTTTTGGCGCACGTTCTAGAATAATGTTCGGAAACAGTAAGAGGTTAGGGCTTTTTGTCCCAGCCTCTTTTTTTGTGACTAAGTTTTTATTTAAGCGTGAGCTGGGAGTGCGCCAAAAATCTAGGTTTGCTTACGTTACGCAGTGAATCCAAAACCGATTTTTGTCCCACTTCTGCTAAAAATAATTCCATTTGGAAGGGCTTTTTTACTGCTATATTGACATGTTTTTACAGGACTTATTATGCTAATCTTAATCTATTATAAATTTAAAATGAATAGTGGGTTTTTTTATGTATTCAGCGCAGTCACGGTACACTATTTGGGCGATTTGTGCAGTCGTCGGTTTATTTTCTAGCATTACGTTACTGACAGCGCCACTTAGATCACTTGGTGCGCAAACGATTCAAACAGTGCGGGTTTCACAAAATTACGTTGGCCGAGTGACGGCGTACCAGGGTTACCTTCCAGATCACCGACCAGTTTTGGTGGATAAAAAAACTTACCGCCAAATTCAGTCCTCAGCAACTGGTGTGACTAAGCCTGTCTATCAGCGCGCGGACGATGGGCAGTTAGTTTTGAAAAGTCAACGGTTTGACTCGGTTTGGCTCGTTATCTTTGCCGTGAGCTTATTTTTGGCCTTTGGAACGCTAAGTCGGATTTTTTACCACCGCCGAATAAAAAAGGCGTCCAGCACTGAGCAAAGACAAGTTTACCGGAATCGGTTGGCTCAGCTTCGAAATGGCCTATTTATTGGCCTAGTTGGTGCTTTAGGCTTTTTTGGCTATCTAAATTATCTGCAACCAATTATTTACGATGCGCAGCAAGCAAATAGTGGGTTAAGTGTGCCGGCCAAGATTGTTCAGCGGCGGCAGGTTGTTTATGGTCGTTCGGCTAGTCGCCCGGATACCACTGCTTTATTAACCATTCAGTTTAAAAATAAAAATGGCTTGACCCAAGAAGTTGTCAGAAAAGTGGCCGCCAATGTTTACCAGCGTAAGGCGACCACAGTTCAAGTTACACCGTATACTAATGGTTCTGGTGGGGTTCGTTTGCTGGAATTTGGAACTATCTTACCGTTAGTTGGGCCCAACTTGGACTTTATTTTTGTGATTGGGACGCTATTTGTTTTGCTAATGCTGCCGTTATTCACTAGTCGTTTGCTCCGAATACCTAAAGGACGGCGGGGTAAAACTTATTTAGTGAGCCTTTTAGTATTAATATTAGTGTTACTAGGGAGTTCTGTACTTTACGGTGAATTGACGTTACTCGTCCCTTATAAGCTTAAAACAGCTATGGCCGCCGTGAAAATCACGCAAAAAGGGTATTTTTGTTCCTGCGGTGTTCCGTTACAATAATTTGTTCGGGTGAAGAATTAGTGAGTGTTTGAAAAAGTGTTTAGGTGCCTACGTCTTTTTCAGGCACGTTTAGGCCAAATCGGTTAGAAAAACGAGTAAAAGTAATTACCAAATACGATCTAATTCGCCATTGAAGTTATATAGTTTACATAAAGTAAGAAGGGAATTGGGGAAGATGCTGAAAGAAAATGAGTTTTCAACGGATTGGCCGACTTTACGGACTGAACTGACAGCAGTTCTACCAAAGCGCCACGTGTTAAAGTACGCACTAGATACGGAAACCATTGTGGGCGATCTCGTGACGGTGGTTGTGTGGCTGGGAGTATTGGCCTGGGTGGCAATTATGTTATTTGAAGGCTTACTTTTCGGCGGTGGTTCTGGTGGTCTTACGGACTATTTTAAGGTACTCTACTTCATCGCAACCATGTTTGTGGTTAAGCCAATCCCATTTATTTGGGCGGCTGCGCTAGTTGTAAAAATTGGACTTAGTTTGCGGCAGGCACTTTTCCGCCGTCGTTTATTGGCCAAATTTCAGGATGTTCCGGCCACACTGCAAATTGGAGTTGCCTATTCGATTAATGCCGAAAATGCGGTCATTATTCGGCAAACAAATCTCGGCCACTCGTTTGAGCGAGTGCTAGAGACATTGCCAAAAGAACAACAACAGCAGTGGCAGAAAATTACGCAACGGCGGATTAAGGATAATTTTGGCGACTATAAAGCAACAGGTTACGACGTCGCGGCAATTAAAGAATTTATTCAGACTAATTTTACGGATGAATTCGTTTTTGTGGCCGTTTTATTGCAGCGCCACGCAAAGCCTTTTTACTGGACTGTTCGGCAGGCACCTAACGCTGTCATATTGTACTTCAAAACGGGTAAACACATCAATTACGTACTACATAATTTTGACGCTGATGGTGCTAAAAGAAAAGGTGTGGCAACGACAATGCTGCAACGCCTGTTTAGAAATAAACGGCGCGTTTAGCAAAGGTTTGGTAAATAGTTTTGCACACGAATTTGGTGTAAATGGGGTTGGAACTTCCTGTTGTAGTTAACCCACAATTGCGGAGTAAAATCTAAACGCTTTTTCAAACACTCTCCAGCCTAATTGCGGAAGGGACGGATACCAATGCTGAAAAAATTAACGACTGCCGTAGTTTTATTCGGGCTAACTTTTCTGATGGTACGTGAAACGGCGGACTTTTACCTAATGAATGGCAGCTATTTTTGGTTTGCCATTTTAACCGTGGGGCTTTATTTAATTCCCTTTGGTATCCCCTTTTTTCAGGTTGCGTTACCTTTTACGGCCATTAAATACCGTAAGTGGATAGTCATATTATTGCTTATAGTCAATGTATTGCACGGTATCGCAATTTTGCAGTATAACCTGCCGTATACTTATACCGATGAAGGTGGTGTGGGCAAGGCCGTAGTGAATCAGGCCTTGCGCTGGATTGGTGTTGCGAGTTCGGGCATATTGACGTTGGTTGACGCCATTTATTTGGGCCATGATTGGCGGCCTAATTTACGGGCAACGGTAGCCCTAGATAGTACGGTAGACAAGGCTGATCATCCGGACAAATCTTTTTTGAAGAAAGTTAATAATTTTTTTGGCAACCGCCCAGTTAAGCAGGTTAAACGCAACCCTAAAGCAGTTAAACGCTACCTAATCGGAATTAATTGTGGCTTACCCTTTCTTTTGCTAATTGCCGGAGAGCTTATCATCTACCTCACTTTTAATGGTGCTGGCCATTCGCTGCAAATATTGTGGCCGTTAATCAATGGACTGTTTAATCTATTGCTCCAAAGTATTGCCTATTTGCTGTTTTTACCACAATTACGAGGCCTGAAAATAAGTCGTCAATTGGCCATTATTTTTAGTACGACACTGCTATTATTTACCTTAGGTTGGAGTTTATGGTTGTTAGCCGTTAAATTTTCGGTTGCCACGGGTTTTTGGGGAGCTAGTTTAATGCTGCTAATGATAGTCATGCCACCGTATATTGTACTGCCTTTGGTATCAGGCCGGGCGGCTAAAGGGATGCTTCCTAAATAAGGTGCTGGGAGAATTATTCGATGATCTGGCCAGCTCTGATCGATCTTTTTATTACTGTAAATAATCTGGGGGGAATAATTTTGAACATCAAAACAGTCAGTGAGAAATTTGCGCTTTCGGCTACAACCTTGCGCTATTATGAAGAAGTCGGCCTAATTCCACCGGTTAATCGTAATGCTAGTGGTTATCGGGATTATGATGCGATTGATTTGGAATGGGTCAATTTTGCTAAATGTATGCGCGAAACTGGCATCTCAATTGACGTCTTAAAAGAGTACGCGGCTTTGGCACAACAAGGTGAACAAACGGAAACGCAGCGCAAACAGATTTTAATTGCGCAACAGCATGTATTGGAGCAGAAAATGCAAACACTGCAGCAGACGCATGCTTTTCTTGATACTAAAATTGCAACCTACGAACAACACGCCAAACAAATGGAACGTATTTTTAAAAATTAGAACAAAACACTTGCCTTCCAGTCGACTTGAAGGTTTATTCTTTTCAATGTTGAAGACAAGAAAGCAGGCATAGAAATGGAAAATAAAACAAAATTACAGCAAGAATTCACTTTAAATAATAAGGTACTTCTTCAAAATCATATTGTGATGTCACCAATGACAACTTGGTCGAGCAATGCCGATCAAACTGTTTCTGATGCAGAGGTTAATTATTATCGTGCACGTGCTAAAAGTGTGGGCATGGTGATTACGGGTTCTAGTCACGTCCAAGAAAATGGTGTTGGTTTCACTAATGAGTTGGGTGTGTACGCCGATCGTTTTATACCTGGCTTGGCTAAGTTGGCAACGGCGATTAAGGCTGGTGGTGCGCGAGCTATTCTACAAATAAACCACGCTGGTGATAAGGCTTTACCAGAATTGATGACCAAGCGCGATGTAGTTAGTTCTAGCTCAGTTCCAGCACCAGAAACACCTTTTGCACCAGGGCAAACACCGCGTTCACTTACAGAAACAGAAATCCTACAGGTTATTCAAGCCTTTGGGGCAGCAACCAAGCGAGCAATTCAGGCCGGGTTCGATGGTGTAGAAATTCACGGTGCCCACGGTTTTTTAATTCAAAATTTTTTATCACCACATTATAATCGACGGACTGACGCCTGGGGTGGTAATTTAAAAAATCGATTACGGTTTGCAATGGCCGTGGTTGATGAGGTTAAAAAAGTTGCGGCGAAATATGCGAAGCACGCATTTATCATCGGCTATCGCGTTACGTTAGAAGAGCGGGAAGCTAATGGTTTACGGTTAAGTGATACAGAGGCGTTGATTGAACAATTAATTACCAAACAAATTAGTTATGTCCATCTTTCACTTGGAGATGCATTGACTGCTCACGAGCATCATAGTGCTAATTCCGAACCGTTTATTCAACGGATTGCAAAATTAATTGGTCGCCGGGTACCGTTGATTGCGGCTGGATCATTTAATTCATTTGCAAAAATGACGGCGGGACTAGATAGTGGGCTGGATTTGGTGGCGGTGGGCCAAGTCTTGGTTACTAACCCCGATTTGTTCAACCAAGAACGGCTACCATTGACTTTATCGCTAAAAACAAATGATTCAATGAGTTTACCCAAGTCAATATTTGAAAGTATTAAAAAATTGGGTGTTTTTAATTTTAAATTTGTGGATTAGCGTGAACTTGGCTAATTAATAATGTTGAAGTGGTTTATGAAATAACTTAAAAAAGTACTGCCAGCTGACCCAAATGGGTTGAAGATGACAGTACCTTTTTTGAGTTCTAGTAAATTTCTGAATAAACACTTGAATTTGTACTTCAATCTATACGAATAGGCACTTTTCGCTGAACCTTGCACTTAGGTAATTTAAAGCACGCACCAAAATTAAATAGGGCGCCGGGAGATTTTTGCGGTCTATTCACCGTTAATTGGTCCTTTGACCACTCAGAATTTCAATAACACGCTGTTTTTCCGGCGTCAATACTTGGTTGGCGCGGTAGGCAACGTAAATATTAAAGTGGGGTTGATCGGCATCAGCCAAAGTAATAGCCAGCAAATTATCATTTTTATGCATTGCTGTTTGTGCCAAAAAGCCTAGGCCGACACCTTGTTGAACCATATTCTTGATTAAATTGATGTCGCCGGTGTGGTAGACAATCTCTGGGCTCGTTTGGCTGGCCTCTGCGAGACGGGCGAAGGCTTGCGGGTGCACGAAACCGGAGGCCAACATAATAAAAGGTTCCCGGGCAACATCTTTAAAGTAAATTGGCGTTTGCGCGGCCCAATGAGAATTACCCGGAGCAATAATTTCAAAAGGTTGGCGGGCCAATAGTTTGGCGGTGATTCCCGGGTGATCGATGGGATCGATGCTTCCAAGTAGGGCAATATCGATGTCGCCACGCTTTAATTTTTCCAGTAAATCTGCCGAGCCACCTTCCGTTGTGGTGATGCTCGTCAGTAAGTTGGCGGCGGCCAAAGCCGGTGTAAATTGGGGGAAATAGTTAATGCCAATAATGGGTGGCAAACCAAAGCGAATCTTAGTTGGCTGGATCGCGGCCAGATCTTGTTTAGTTTGCGCTAGTTCATTCAAAATAACGGCAATGTGGTTCGCAAAAATGTGTCCCGCCGCAGTTAGCGCAATTGAATGGTGGGACTGATCACGAATGACTAGCTGTTGATTGGTCTGATTTTCTAGACGCTTAATGGCCAGTGTAATTGTCGGTTGCGTGACCTGAAATTTTTTGGCTACTAGGGTGAAATTGCGCTGTTGGGCCAACGCTGCAAAGTATTCTAAATCCCGCGTATTCATAGATCTCTTCCTCTCATATTAATATAGTTTATCACAGCTAGGCCAGTTGACTATCTTTTTTGCTGGGCGTTAAACTACTGATGTCAGTTAAATTTGATCAAGATAAATGTGCTTGAAAAGATAATCAATTTTTAAGCTAGTCGATCTTTTGAAGTATGAAATAGCAAAATTAAAATTGAAAGGAAGTTTCAATATGAAATTAGCAGCACAGCAGATTTTAAATGATCCTTTTTTAAATAAGGGAACGGCTTTTACTAGCGAGGAGCGGCAGCAACTTGGGCTTATTGGTTTATTGCCACCAACAGTTCAAACGTTGGACCAGCAAGTGGCCCAGACCTATGCGCAGTACCAGGCCAAACCATCGGCACTAGAGAAACGACTTTTCTTAATGAGTATTTTTAACGAAAACCGCGTTCTTTTCTATAAATTATTTTCCCAACACGTTGCGGAATTTATGCCAGTTGTTTACGATCCGACAATCGCCGACACAATTGAACATTACAGTGAGTTATTCGTTGATCCCCAAAACGCTGCCTTTTTATCGATTGACGATCCAGCCAGTATGGCAACAACTTTGAAGAATGCTGCTGGTGGCCGCCACATTCGTTTAGTTGTTGTGACTGATGCTGAAGGAATTCTTGGCATTGGTGATTGGGGGACACAAGGGGTTGATATTGCCGTGGGTAAATTGATGGTTTACACGGCTGCGGCGGGAATTGATCCAAGTGAAGTTATGCCAGCGGTTCTTGATACCGGAACAAATCGCCAGCAGTTACTGGATGATCCGCAATATTTAGGAAATCACCACGCACGAATTCGTGGCGCGCGTTACGACCAATTTGTTGATCAATTTGTACAAACGGTGACTGAACTTTTCCCTGATCTTTACCTTCATTTTGAGGATTTTGGTCGGATTAATGCCGCCAAAATCTTGAATAAGTATAAAAATCAGATGACAACTTTTAATGATGACATTCAAGGAACTGGAATCATTGTACTGGCTGGCTTATTAGGTGCCTTAAATATTTCTAAACAAAAAATGACAGAGCAAATTTACGTCAGTTTTGGCGCGGGAACTGCTGGTGCAGGGATCACGCAACGCATTTTTGAAGAATTCGTTCAGCAAGGTCTAAGTGAAGAAGCGGCCCGGAAACATTTTTATTTAGTTGATAAACAGGGACTACTTTTTGCTGATGATTCAACATTAACGCCGGAACAAAAGCCATTTGCTCGTTCAAAGGCGGAGTTTGCACATTCTGAACAGTTAACAACTTTAGAGGCTGTTGTTAAAGCAGTTCACCCAACAATTTTAGTTGGGACTTCAACGCAACCAGGGACCTTTACTGAGGCAATCATTAAGGAAATGGCTGCTCATACGCCACGGCCAATTATTTTCCCACTATCTAATCCAACTAAATTGGCCGAGGCCAAAGCGGCGGATTTGATCAACTGGACGGACGGGAAAGCGTTGGTTGCTACTGGCATTCCGGCGGCACCAGTTGATTATCAAGGTGTAACCTACGCCATTGGGCAGGCCAACAATGCGTTAGTTTATCCTGGTCTCGGCTTAGGCACATTGGCGGCCCACGCGAAGGTGTTAAACGATCAAATGATTTCGGCCGTGGCCCACTCTTTAGGCGGTATCGTTGATCCAGAACAACCTGGTGCAGCCGTCCTGCCACCAGTCACGAAGTTAAACCAATTTTCACAAACTGTTGCTGAGGCTGTGGCGCAAAGTGCGGTTGATCAAGGTATTACTAAAGAGAAGATCGAAAATGTCCGTCAGGCTGTTTTAGCTGAAAAATGGGAACCAAAATATACGGCATTAAATTAACGGTATGACAGTGTTCTGAAGGATGGCTTCTTTCACTAAAACTGTTTCGATCTGCGAGCCAGCTCGTCATTGTGGAAATTCAGCACCTTTAGAACACACCGTTTAAAAAGAGAAAGGGGCACAAACTTGTGACTGCATTTTTAACCTCGCTAAGTAGCGTTGGGGAAATTATTTTGGTCATTGCATTAGGGTATTATCTGCGGCGAACCAAAAAATTTGATGACCATTTTAAGGGGAGCATTTCATTCTTAATTATGAATGTTGCTTTACCGGCTTCAATTTTTGTTTCAGTATTAAATAATTTGACGCGTAGCAAGCTGGCCAGTCTGTCAGGTGGGTTGGTTTACGTTTTAATTAGTTTTGTGTCGGGCTACATTATTGCCTGGTTATTAACCAAGGTTTTACACGTGCGCAAGGGTCGGCGGGGGACGTTTATTAATATGTTCGTCAACGCCAATACGATTTTCATTGGCTTGCCATTGAACCTGGCATTGTTTGGCCAAGTTAGTATCTCGTATTTTCTGATTTACTACGTGATGAACACAATCTCGACCTGGGCAGTGGGTGTTTTCTTCATTTCCAATGATGATCCAACCCGTGATAAAGCTGAGAAACAAGCCTTTAATTGGAAAAAATTGTTACCAGCACCACTGATTGGTTTTATCGTTGCCTTAATTTGGTTATTGTTAGGACTACCATTACCAACGTTTGCCAGCAACACGTTATCCATGGTTGGTGGCATCGTGACGCCAATGTCTTTGATCTACATTGGGATTGTCTTGGCGGACGCCGGGTTGAAATCAATTCATTTTGACCGTGATACGATTTGGGCGTTAGTGGGTCGCTTCATTGTTGCTCCGGCAATTATGATCGGCATTATGCTGATCTTTAAACACGGCGGCACGAATATTCCCAACCTGGAACAAAATACGTTGATTATTCAATCAGCAACACCAGGCCTGGCCGTTTTACCAATCTTAGTTGGCCAGTCCCACGGTGATGTTGAGTACGCCACGAATGTTGTGACGACAAGTACCGTTTTATTCGTGATTGTGGTACCAATTTTGATGGAGATTTTAACTTTTATTTAAAAAAGTGATTAGATTCTACGGCGTAATTGAGAATTGTAAAAACAGAATTCCTATTTCTAAGGGAATTCTGTTTTTTTGTGTAAATAATTATCTTACTGCGGTGATTGTGTTCAATAGCGAGTTAATAATGCCGGATTAATTAAATAAGTCACATATTTTTAGTTACTGACCTAAACTGCAATCCAATTTTAATGGTCAACCAATGTATTTCTTATCTTACTATCAGTTTTACAAATGATTTGCGATAATCTGAAGTGGAGGTTATTTAATGAAAAATTTTGTGAAAAGACGTTGGGTTGTAGGCGCCATTGTTATTGGGCTAGTGGTGGTGATCGGCGGTATTGGGATTGCTCGCGCACACCACCAACGCCAAAGTGCCAAGAAAGTGTACCAAACTTACACAGTTAAGGTGGACAGTGCTTTATTGTTAAAAGGGAAGGTTGCGGCCAAAAACACCGTTGACGTTCAACCTGGAGTTAGTAGTACGGGAACTTTAACGCAGGTGAACGTCAAAAATGGTGAACACGTTGATCCAGGCAGCGTCTTAATGACGTTCCATGATGCCGAACAAACAAAGGAGAAAACGGCGTTAGCAATTCAGAATGATAATCAGGCTGTTACGGCGCTCCAAAAGCAGCCGACTACAACTGTTGATGTGGGTTCGACTGACGACGAAACTGATCAAGGAGTTGCGGCAGACAGTGTTCAGCAGGCTAAAAACCAATTGGCCAGTGATCAACTAGCATTGCGACAAACTAATACGAGTCTGGCCAATTTGCAGGGTAAAGTCGATCCAGTTGTGACTGCCAAAATCGCGGGAACCGTGGTTCTGGATGATAGTGCAACTGATAAGACAGGCACACCTAGCATGCAAATTATCAGTGATGGCCAAATTATTGATGGTCAAGTCACTGAATATGATTACGCCAAATTACGGCCGCGCATGCGGGTGACTGTGTTGCCAGTCAGCAGCAATCAGCGTTTGAGCGGTAATATTGTTACCATTGACCAGACACCACAATCTGCGGCTAATCAGACGGCCACCAGTAGTGGTCAAGCAGCCGAAAATGAAGCGGCAACCTATCAATTTAAGGTTAAAATGGCCAAGCAACTCACGAATGGCTTTAACGTTCAGATTCGGGTGCCACAAACTACGATTCATTTACCGGCAACTAGTTTAGTAACGAAGGCTGGCCGGCACTATGTCTACGTTGTGCGCAAACATAAGGTTTACAAAACAGAGGTGACTGTGAAAAAGGTAGCAGGTTACTGGCAATTAATGTCTGGCGTCGCACCAAAAGCAGTTTTAATCGCTAACGCCAGCAAGCACCAACTCAAATCGGGACAAGAGGTGGCCACCCATGCTGATTGAGCTTACCGCCGTCAATAAATATTACCAGAATGGTGAAAATAAATTTCAAGTGCTACAAGACATTAATTTAAAGATTGCGGCTGGTGAGTTTCTAACGATTATGGGACCATCAGGCGCCGGTAAAACTTCGTTGATTAACCTTATTGGTTTTATTGATCGGAGTTATCTAGGAAGTTACAAGTTTAATGGCCAATCCTACCAAACTGCTAGCGACAGTGCATTAGCACACATTCGGAATCAAAGTGTTGGTTTTGTTTTTCAAAATTTCAAGTTGATTGGCAACAACACTATTTTAGAAAACGTTGAATTACCATTACTTTACGGTGGAATGACGAAGAAAAAGGCCAAGCCGATTGTTGAACAGGCCTTGGAACGAGTTGGATTACCTAACAGTAGTCAAAAAATTCCTAATGAGCTTTCGGGTGGTCAACAGCAGCGGGTGGCGATTGCCCGAGCGCTGGTTCACCGGCCAAAGTTTATTATTGCCGATGAGCCAACTGGCGCGCTGGATTCTAAAACGTCTAGCGAAATCATGCAGATTTTTAAGGAACTTAATCGGACTGAACAGACCACGATTGTATTAGTCACCCACGATCCACAGGTATCCCAGTATGGTGAGCGTTTAATTAAGCTTTTGGACGGTGCGATCATCGCTGATGAGGAGGTGAAACACCGTGCGCTTCTCTGAAATCTGGTCAACGGCACTGCGTTCGATTTTAAAAAATAAGCGCCGCAGTATTTTGACAATGTTGGGAATTATTATTGGGATTGCCTCAGTTGTTACAATTTTGGCCATTGGTGATGGCTTTTCCAACTGGGTTACTAAGAGTATTACCAATAATAAGGCGGGAAAGGTGGAAACGCAGATTGTGTATTCACCTAACGAAACTGCTAATAGTAGTGCCGATTCTTATAACGACCGTGATCTGATGTTGGTCCGGCAAGTTGCTGGCATCGCTAAGGTTCGGCAAACTAGTGAAGACTCAGATTATAATCAAATTGCTTTGCCCGTCAAAACCAAAAGTAAAAATGTCCTCGTTCACTATACCAGTCACGCCAGTAGTTCGGTGATCGCTGGACGACGGCTAACGGCAACTGATAACGCGATTGGTAATCAAGTGGCGGTGATTGATGCTAGTCTGGCCAAAAGTCTTTACGGCGGGGCCGCTAATGCCTTGCATCATGGTGTTCCAATAGATAATCAATTGTACGAAATTGTAGGTGTCCGCTCGGCCGTTTCCAGCAGCGTTAATTTTTCCGATGCCGTAAATGGAACGATGCCGGCCAACATTACGATTCCGAAAAAAGTTCACCAAAAATTTACCCAGAATACCGCAAGTGGCGATTTATTAGTTCTATCTCTACGCAAAGGCGCCAAGGCGAGTACGGTTAACCGCCGCGTAATTAACGTTTTGAAGGCCCAGGGGAGTATGCGTAATCAAGGGGAATATCAAAGCGCCGATCCGGCGGCGGAAGCAGACACTTTTGGTAAAATTCTAAGTGTAATTACTTACTTTATCACGGCCGTTGCGGGAATTTCACTTTTTATTGCCGGAATTGGCGTCATGAATATGATGTATATTTCGGTGGCCGAACGAACGACAGAGATTGGTATCCGTCGGGCAATGGGCGCACGGCAGCACGATATTCGTTTGCAATTTTTACTAGAAAGCGCCACGTTAACTATTTTTGGCGGACTGATTGGCTATGGCCTAGGGGTTTTATTGGCGGTAGCGATCAGTGCACTGCCAATGATGCCGTTTCAGGCTAGTTTTAGTTTTGGCGCCTTTGCGTTAGCCTTTGGCGTTTCAACGGCAGTTGGGTTGATCTTTGGCGTGATGCCGGCTAACGCAGCTGCACGCAAGGATTTGATTGAAATTATTCGTTAATTTGGAGGAGTTAATTATGAAAAAATGGGTTAAATCTGTTAGTGCGTGGGATACGCGAATGTGGGTAGTTCTGTATTTTATTGCAGCTAGCGTTGCGGCAGTTTTCACCGCCTTTATTTACCCACCAAAGGCGTTGGCGGCAGCTGGAACACCGATGCTGGTTCACTGGATTAGTTTCGGTGGGGCCTTTATCGGAGTCGCCACAGGCCTTTTTATTGGTGTTTACGTTAATTATTTTATTTACCTTATTTTGCGCAGTATTCTAAATCAGGATGCAGCGGACAAAACGTTGGTGAAACGTAGTCTTTACTTAGCAACCTGCATTAGTACCGTTGTTAGTAGTTTATTGAGTCTATTACTGATGGTTATTATTGGTGGGGAGCCTAACCAAATGACTAACTTTTTGCTGGCCGTTGTCGGTTCGGCCGTACTCGCTTATTTGATTTACAATTTCTTTAGTTATTTAGTTAAACAGGTCAAATTGGCCCGTTGGTATTCTGGAATCTTATTTATTATCTACTTATTGCCAACATTGATTGGGCTTTTACTGAAAAAATAAGTTGAGGGCCGCAGGAGTGTTTGGAAAGCCTGTTGTTGGCCTTTCTTTGATTAAGTTGATGTCAACGTATTTAAAAATGTAGTTTTTCAAACACTTTCTAAATTGTTAATAGTTAAGGAGTAAGTTAAATAATCCAAGGGGGAAATAAATATGCTGATTGCTGATAATGCTACCTTAAAAACGGCTTTGAAAGAAAAACGAGCAACACTTGCTGTTTCGCGAGGGTACCTCAACCAAGTTGGCAATGTGGTTACTGATGACGCCTGGGTTGAAATTGGTTTTCGGGGTTCAGCTAATTTGATTCAACTATTTAATTTTTGGCTGATGAGTCACTTTTCGGTTACTTGGGAGAAAGAGTACTTGTTAAAGCGTCTAAACTACCGCTATAAAGCGGCCAAAAAATCAGCGATGGCGGTTGTTTTTATTCGGCAATAGCTGTAGTTAGGCACGTAAATTCAGATTTTTGGTGCACGTTCTAGAGTGGCGTTCGGAAAAAATAAAAGGCTAGGACGTTTGTTCCAGCCTCTCTAGAGTAACGTTCGAAAACAATAAGCGGCCAGGATTTTTTCCTGGCCGCTTATTGTTTTGATATTTTATAGCCTATTTTTACACCAACAAGGCTTACAGATGCAAAAGTCGTTCGGCGTTACCGTGAGCAATTAATTCCTTAGTTTGTGCAGGTAAGTTGCCTTCAGTCAAGAAGGTTTGACTGTTGGCGGGATGTTTGTAGGGATAATCAATTGAATAGAGTAAATGCTCAGGACCCATTTCATCTAAAATGAATTTTAATTGTGGTTCAAACAACATCCCACTGGGGGTTAGGTAAACGTTGTTGCGGTAGTAAGTTGAAAATGATTCCTTTAAACCAGAATAATCATCGAGTTCGTCATCTAGCCGTTCCAGGAACATCGGTACCATTTCACCCCAGTGACCAGAAATTAGTTTTAAGTTTGGTAGTTTATCAAAAATACCAGAAACAATCATCCGAATGACTTGAATCCCAACGTCCATGTGCCAACCATAGCCGGCGGACGAAAGGATACCGTTGACTGTATCGGACCAGTTAGGACTCTTAAAATAGTGATCGTTGATTTCGCTAGGGATAAAAGAAGGGTGCATGTAAATTGGGACATCTAGATCACTAGCCATTTTGAAAATTGGAAAGAAAAATGGATCGTCAAAAAACTGACCTTGGTAATTGCCCTTTAATAAGGCACCTTTAAAATTCAGTTGTTCAACAGCGCGTTTTAATTCCTGGGCGGCGGCAGTTGGATCACCAACTGGCAGAACAGCAAACGCCGCAAAACGATCAGGTTGTTTTTGAATTTCTTTGGCCAATTTATCATTGGCTTCTTTACAGAGGTCAATTGCAATTTCTGGGGCCAAATTTTGAGGAGAAGAATTGCCGTAAGAAAGAACCTGCATGGCAATTCCGTTTTGATCCATGAAATCTAACCGGGTTCCGGTAATGCTCTGCATCATCTCCGCTGTTGGCAAAGAGGTCTTCATGTACTCCAGCATCCCTGATGAAAGTGGCGGTAGTGCGCCTTTACCGGTCACTTGATTGATTTTTTGGGTAATTAATTCTGATTCAAAGTGTTCTTCAACTGTAATAATTTTCATTAGTGAAGCTCCTTTCAAATTAAAACGCTTGGTTAGCATTTTATTGAAGCACCTAGTAAGATAGAGAGTGTTTAAAAAACAGGCTTAGACAAAAAATGCAGGAAAAATAGCCTTAACCTGAACGCTTTTTCAAAGGTTCTAGGTTATGGCCCCATTATAGTAAGTCCTAAAATAAAGTGAAAGGAAAATGTGAGACAGATAGCACATAAAGTCTCATACTAAAACATGGCCAAAAATTATTTAGTTGAACAACCTAAAATCGATCGGCGGGCTAATAATACGCAGATTAAACTCTATCAAGCCTTAAAAAATTACTACGTTGAAGGTATTGCTTTTAAAAAAATTCAGGTTAAACAATTGTGTCAAACGGCCAAGGTTTCCCGGGCCACTTTTTACCGGCACCACCAGAATATTCAAGATATTATCGCCATTCAATTGTTAATCATGATTACGCAATTTGAAAAGAAGATTGATGGGCTGCAAGTATTGAATTATGACAGTGGTAGTGGCGTTGTTGTGGACACGATTTACGCTAATTTAGATTTGTTGCAGTTAATGCAGTGGAGTGGGACTGAAAAAAGTGGTCAGAAAATTGTGTCCGGTGCAATTATTCGGATTTTGATCTTACGCGATTTTGATGAGGTTAACCGTAATTTTATTGCTGATTATCTAGGCGCGGCCATTCTCAAGTTCGCTTTTCAAATCAGTCAGGCTCCGGAAAAATTACCCAAAGAGCAGGCGCTAAAGTTATACCGGTTTTTAGTACCGAAAGTTTAAATTACGAGAAGGTCGCTAGGGTCAGGGGAAAATGAATTATTTTTGACAAATTAAAAACGTGTTTGCTAAGGCAACTTTCGCTTGTCTTAGCAAACACGTTTTTTCATTAAGTTAATTTTGAATTAGTCGTGCTGTGGTTCGTCATTTTTACCGTGGTTAAGTAAAATATTTAGGACTAAAGCCGCAGTACTCCCAACGACCATACCGTTGCTTAAAATTGTTTGGATAGTTTCTGGTAAGTGTTGGAATAAAGCAGGCTGGGTGGTAACACCTAGGCCTAGGCCAATTGAGATTGCCATGATCAGTAAATTATCCGTTGTCATCGGAACCTTTGCCAACATTTTAATGCCTTCGGAGCCAACCATGCCGAACATGACTAACATCGAGCCACCTAAAACTGAGGTTGGAATCAAAGTTGCAATCGCTCCAAATTTAGGGATGAGGCCAATGATGAGCAACATGACAGCCGAATAGTAAATTGGACGTAATTTTTTAATGCCGGATAGTTGAACGATCCCAACGTTCTGTGAGAAAGTTGAGTAAGGAAAGGTATTGAATAATCCGCCTAAAATAGCGGCAATCCCTTCGGAACGGTAACCACGTTTCAGATCGTCTTTAGTTAACTCACGTTTAGTGATATCAGCCAAGGCGAAATAAACGCCGGTGGATTCAATCATACAGGCAACTGCGGCCAGGAGCATGGTTAAAATTGAAGACCACTCAAACTTAGGTGCTGCAAAGTAGAATAAGTGCGGTATTTGAACCCAATGAGCCTGGCCAACGGTTGCAAAATTAAGTTGGCCGGCCAACATTGCTAACAGAGTGCCCGCCACGATCCCAACGAGGACGGAAACTCGTTTCAAGAAACCACGGCCATAAATATTGATAAGAATAGTAATAAGTGCTGTTGTAAAGCCAAGAATCAAGTTAATTGGTGCACCAAAATTTTTGGCGGTTGAATCGCCGCCGCCTAAATTTTGAAAGGCAACGGGAATTAAAGTGAAGCCAATCAGAGTGATTAAGGAGCCAGTAACGACTGGTGGAAAAAAGCGCCGTAAGTTGGCAAACAAACCACTAATCAGAAAGATAAAAATACCGGCCGAAATGATACCACCGTACATATAGGCCCAGCCGAGGTGATTACCAACGTTGATCATTGGCGTCAGGTACTCGACGGCAGAACCGAGAACTACTGGTAGCGCAATCCCCGTCCAGGGTGTCCGCCTAATTTGAAGTAGTGTCGCAACGCCACACATGAAGATGTCGGTTGAAACAAGGTAGGTCATTTGCGCCGGTGAAAAGTGCAATGCCGCGCCAACTAACAACGGAATTAGAATGTCGCCTGCGTACATGGCAAGTAAATGTTGTAAGCCTAATAAAATCGTTTTTGGAACCGAAAGCTCAGGTTGATCCAAATTAGCGTTGTGGTTATCCATTGTTACCTCCAAAGTTCGTTATTTAAGGAATAAATAGATTATAGCACAATATTTGAACTGTTTTTACTAATTTATTCGAATTATAACTTGACAAAATCAAGTTTTAGTTCGTTATCTTATTAACATATTATTGTAGTTGATAATTAAGTTAAATGATGGTGGTAGTAACGGCGTATTTCTTTGCCTTTATCTGGTAAAAGTTAGCTCGTCAATCCGCCACTGTCGCTCGTTCTTAACAACTAATTTTAGCAAATATTAATTACTAGAACATATTTGCTAAACAGGACTTGTTTCCCGTTGTCGATTGGACTAAGCAGAGGTCCGGCAAGCCTAAGTCGCACGCGTTCCGCCCTCGCGCCCCGGAATGGAATCTAATCTGTTTTTTCTTGTTCCAGTTAAGTTTTTGCGTTCTTAAAACTAGCTAGTAGTTTTAAAGAGGATCGCTACGATGCACTAGGATTAAATAATTAAAAATTTGAAAGTGAAGTGGCAGATATGTTAAAAAGTGCTGATCTTCTATTGATTCAAAGTCGGCCGGACAAATTTTCTACGGCAATTGTTGACAGTACTAGGGATAACGCCGACAGTTCAGCGTATGACCACGTGGCCTTAGTTGAAGTGACTGCCGCTAATGAAATTTTTGTGCTCCATACTTTGCCAACAACCGGCAGCATTCGTGAAATCTACGCGGAGTTTCAAAAACGGCACTACGCCAAAATTGATTTGTATCGTGCTAAACAGCCGGTTGATCAAAATTTAGTTATTAAACAGGCCAAAAAGCTGCTGAACCAACCTTATAACGCGAGCTATGTACCAACTGCAGACGGTTATTATTGTGCTGATTTTATTTACTATGCTTTTAAAGGGCAGCAGCTTTTTAAGTTAGAACCAATGAATTTTATGGATCAGGAACGGCAGGCCATTTTACCATTTTGGCGTGATTACTACGCGCGATTAGGCTGCGCGGTACCGAATGGTGAATTAGGGTTAAATCCAAATACAATGCTGCGGCAAAATGTGCTTACTAAACTAGTGACGTTGCACTAAGTCATACCTAGCAGCAATGGCGACCTTAACGCGGAATGCCTAACAGTCAATCGCAGGCGGCTACGATTAAGCACAATTAGTGGATTAAACTAAACCAGCACTATTTCTTTTGGCCGTGAATCGTAATTGAGTTTGTTCCGCAGGACATTACGATTGTCCGTGGCTCTTATTTGAGGTGACAAACGTACATAAAAAACAAGTTTGTACTGATCAAGGTAGCGATCATCGGCACAGTTGATTTTGAAACGAATGACCAATCAATAAAATTAATTTAATTTTATTGTTGACTTAAAGTGCACTTTAAGGTGTAAGTTACTTTATGAAAGTTATTGAGGAAAGGAAGTCAGGTAATGCAGAAGATTTTAATTTTAGGCGCCCACGGGCAGATTGCGCGGTTGGTTCGGCAGCGGCTATTGGCAGAAACCGACGCGCAATTAACGCTTTATTTACGTAACGCCAAACGTATGCAGGAGTTTGATTCAAAACGAGAAACGTTAATTGAGGGTGACGTTAACGATACTGCAAAATTAACACAGGCAATGGCCAACCAAGATATTGTTTACGCCAATTTAGGTGGTCAGTTTGAACCAATGGCAAAAAGTATTGTGACGGCGATGACCCAAACTGGTGTTAAACGCTTAATTTACGTGACTGGTTTAGGCTTGTACCATGAAGTCCCCGGCGAATTTGGCCGCTGGGTTGAGGAGTCAATTGGCGCGCCGATAATGGATGATACCCGTCGTGCCGCCGCAATCATCGAGCAATCCTCCCTGAACTACACCTTAATTCGGGCGGCTTACATGTCCAATGATGATGTGATTAATTATGAATTAACCGAAAAAGGCACACCATTTAAAGGAACGATTATTTCGCGAAAGAGTATCGCTGACCTAATTGTTAGAATTGTGAAGCAACCAGAAAAACATAGTTATAGTAGTTTAGGTATTGATCAACCAGGAACCGATGGCGATCGACCAATGTACTAGTGCAGCGTGGCAATCATATTTTAAGTGAAACAAATGATTAAAGTTTTCATTCAAAATGGTTGAATGAAGTTAATTGGAAGTGGATTTTAAAAATAATTTACACTAATAACGGCCAGATACTACAGGCCACGCTAATGTTGTTGGGCAAACTGAGATAAATTACGGTTTGAATCAAAAAAGATTATAAAAAACAAATAAAGGAGTTTTTTAAATGACAGTTAAAAATAAGGTAGTTGTGATCACCGGGGCCTCCTCAGGGATTGGTGAAGCTACCGCAAAATTATTGGCGCAAAATGGTGCCAGGGTCGTGCTGGGAGCACGGCGGGAAAATCGGCTGCAGGAGATTGTTAAAACCATTCAGGAAGCTGGCGGTCAAGCAACTTACAGTGTGACCGACGTAACTAAACCAGAACAAGTTCAGGCCTTAGTTGATTTGGCCAAAACTGAATTTGGAGGCATTGATGTTATTTTCAATAACGCTGGTATCATGCCGACTTCGCCCATTAGTGCGCTGCATACCAAAGAATGGAACGACATGATTGATATTAATTTAAAGGGTGTTTTAAACGGAGTTGCGGCCGTTATGCCAGATTTTACGAAACAAAAATCGGGGCAAATTATCACGACATCTTCAGTTGCCGGGATAAAAAGTTTTCCTGGCGCCGGCGTTTATGGCGCAACTAAGTTTGCCGTTCGTAATCTAATGGAAGTAATTCGAACTGAAAGTGCTAGTGAAGGAACCAATATTCGAACGGTAAGTCTTTATCCGGCCGCGATTAACACGGAATTATTGCGTACCATTACTGATAAAACTGCCAAGAAGGACATGGATCAATTTTATAAGGCAGTTGGGATTGATCCGATTGCGATTGCCCGGGTGGTTAACTTTGCAATTGATCAACCAGAAGAAGTTAATGTAAACGAATTTACAATTTACCCAACGAAACAGGCGTAGAGTGTTAAAACGGTGTTTGCATTCTGGCTGTTTAAACATATGTATAGTTAAGATAAGCTAAAAGGAGTTTAGTTATGACAAAAAATGAAGCAGTTAAAAATGGTGTAATTTTCCCGGTCGGTGCTAAAAATGAGGCCTTCCAAAAATATTTTATTGGCCAAAGCTATTTGCAAGGTCTAGTTAATGATCCAGTAGTTAACGTCAATGTTGGCAACGTTACTTTTGAACCTGGGTGCCGCAATAATTGGCATATTCATCACGATGGTTTCCAACTCTTGTTAGTCACTGGTGGCGAAGGCTGGTATCAAGAGGCTGGTAAGCCAGCACGGCACTTGGTTCCTGGTGACGTTGTCGTTACTCATGATGGGGTTAAACATTGGCACGGTGCAACGAAAGATAGCTGGTTTGAGCACATTGCGATTACGGCTGGAACGCCAGAGTGGTTGGAACCAGTTTCTGATGCAGAATATAATCAATTGGAGGTTGAAAAATAATGGCAGAAAAACAAACAGCAGGACGCGATAATTTAGGTGAATTTGCGCCACAATTTGCCGCTTTAAATGACGATGTTTTATTTGGCGAAGTTTGGAGTAAAGAAGATGCCTTATCGCTTCACGATCGCTCAATGATTACCATTGCCAGCCTTATTTCGGCCGGTGCCACTGAGCAACTAGAGGCCCATTTACGAATTGGTAAGAAAAATGGCATTACTAAAGAAGAAATTGTTGCTGAAATTACGCACTTGGCCTTTTATGCCGGTTGGCCAAAAGCTTGGTCAGCGTTTAACCGTGCGAAAGAAATTTGGACTGATTAAAACGTTGGCCGGACAAGCGTCAATTTCTATTTTACACGTCATGTTATACTTAAAGTAACTTTAAGTCGGTCGGACAATTTTGCTAGGAGGTAAGTTCAATGGCGGATAATTCAGCAACGCAAGAGCAGCACTACCGAATTGGGGACTTTACGCAATTGAGTGGGCTTTCCAGTCCAACTTTGCGCTTTTACGAAAAAGAAGGACTCATTCAGCCGCAGCGAACTACTAACGGGTTACGTTACTATACGAAATTGGATTTAAGTTGGATCAAATTTTTGCGCCATCTGTTAGGCACCGGGATGACAATTGGCGAACTAAAACAGTACGTTGCTTGGCGTAAAGCCGGTGATCAGACGATTCCACAGCGCTTAGAATTACTTCAAAACGTTCAGCAGCGTTTTTTAAAGCGTTACGCTGAAATCCAGCACAACTTACAAATTCTCGATGATAAAGTTAATTGGTATGAACATAAATTAGCTGGCTCAATTAATGAACAAGAATCATTTGCGAATTATTTAGAAACGCTGGGTCACGCTGAATAAACACAGAATAATAGCCTTGATTAATTACCCGTTTGGTGATTAATCAAGGCTATTTTAAATTAAAAATACCGAGGCAAAATACTATTCTAAAGCTAGTTGGTTGTCGTATAATGAAACCGATTTCTTAGGCTGCTAAAAACTGATACGCTAGAGTTGCGGGAGTAGCAGTTGCAGAAGTATCCGGATTATTAGGAGTTAGGCTGCGATTCGGACTTCGGGCCATCTTAGTCCGATCGACATCGTCAGCGAAGCTAGTAATAATTCGCAATTGCGGAGTAGAATCCACGCGTTTTTTCAAACACTTTAAAGGGGGCCTACCATGTTAGATGTAATTGATTCAATTAATCGGCTAAGTTGGACAGTAGAACATCACTACGCCCACATTGAAGCACAACACCCATTTATCCGGGCATTTGCGGTTCAATTTGAGCTTGCTTACACTGACTTTCGGGTAATTCAAATGGCGTTGCAGCTTGCTGGTGATCAGCACCCGTTATTGGTGGCCTTTACGGCGGCCTACGACCAAGTTTATAAATTTGATTATGAATTTGCGGCCAATGGTCCCGCGGCGTTTAACGAGAAATATGCTGGACAGTTATCCGCTTATCGTCAGGCGAAGGATGAGTTGTTGGGTAAGTTGGAACAAATTAAGCAACTGCAAGGTTAAGTTAATTTAAAAAGGAGTTATCAATCATGACTAGTGAACAGAGAAGGGATCCATTAGCAGATGAATTATTGACGCCAGAAAATGCCGCCTTTTTATTAATTGATTATCAACCAACGCAAATTAATTCAATCAACTCGATGCAACGTGCGCAATTAATTGAAAATATTATTAGTACCGTAAAAATTATTCAAACGTATAAAATTCCCGTTATTTTATCGACGGTCAACGTGCAAACGGGGCGGAATAAGGAGACAATTCCCCGGATTAAAGAACTATTACCTGGTGTAAAGTCCTATGATCGGACGACAATTAATGCGTGGGAGGATCAAGAGTTCAACGCTGCGGTTAAAGCAACTGGCCGAAAAAAATTAATTATTGCGGCACTTTGGACGGAGGCCTGCCTCACTTTTCCAACGTTAGATGCCCTACGAGAAGGTTACGCTGTTTTCCCAGTGGTTGATTCAATTGGTGGAACGTCACTTGTTGCCCATGAGGCGGCGTTACGCCGAATTGAAAGTGCTGGCGCCCAGCCAACTAGTAATGCCCAATTGGCCTGTGAATTACAGCGTGATTGGAATCGGACGGAGACCGCGCCACAGTTTGTTCAAGATCTGTTGGATGCAGGAATCTTTCTAAAGCTATCTTAGGCCAAGCGACAGCGGCAGGGAAGCTAATAATAATTCGTAATTGCGCAGTAGAACCTGAATGCTTTTTTAAACACTCCCTAAATAAATATGTTATGTTGATTAAAGGCCTGATTATCAAAGTAAATAATCAGGCTTTTTGGCTGTATGCGGTCGATTAACAATGGAGGTGGCAAAATGTATGATCTTATTCCCATGAACATGGCCGAGGTTGCGGAGAAATTGCAGTGGTACCAAGGCGCAGGTGAATCTAAAAGTGAAAGCTCAGTTATTCAAGACAGTATTCTAGCAATTAGCCAATTCCATTTAGATGAGGCGCTAGAGGGACCGTATTGGACGGCAAAATGGCAAGTGGCTAATTATGAAATTGTTATTTTATCGGCTGATGAAGTTATCGGCATTATTAAAACACCCAGCGATACTTTTGAAGCAAATTTTCGCGAAAACGCGAATAAATTAATTGATTATTTACGACAACAGGTGGCTGAATTAGTTAAGAACCATTAAAAAAGTTTCTTAAGTTGAAATACTGAAACTATAGGAGGAAAGCAAAAAATGAGTGATCCGAAAATTCTTAATCGACTTAAGCGAGCAGAAGGACAATTAAGAGGTATTCAAAAAATGGTTGAACAGCAGCGTGATTGTGGTGATATTATGACGCAGTTAGCGGCCGTAGAATCAAGCGTGAAACGAATCATGAATTTAGTAGTCACGGAGAATTTAACCGAAAAAATCGACGACAAAAACGATGCCGCACTTCAGGAAGCAATTAAATTAATTTCGAAATTATAGCGGGTGTGTTTGGTCAGGCAAACACTAATAAAAGTATTTTTCAAATATGACCTAAGCAAGATTGTGGTTTGAGGCCATTTTATAAGTATTCGGTAACGAAATTAACTTAGGTTGTTCAAAAATTTAAATGTACCCTAGAAAACGATTCCATTCCGTCAGCTGGTTATGCTATGCTGATAGTACAAACCAAGATGGAATGGAGTAAGTTAATGAAAAATTTTATTTTTGACGTAGATGGGACTTTGATTGATACCATTGATATGTATATTCCAGCCTTAAGGGCAACGCTGGCGGATTATGGTTACCAGCGCGACTATGCGGGGCTGACTGATTATTTTGGAATGAACGGTTGGGAGGCCTTGCCGTTAATTGGCGTTAGCGAGCAGGATCGGCAACCGATTTACGATCAGTGGGCAAAATTATCTGCCCAAAATACTGCCAAAATCAAATTATATCCAGAAATAGAGCAAGTTTTGGCCAAATTGGCGGCAACGCCTGGAATTAAATTAGTGATTGCAACTTCAAAATCTAAAGAAGAATTAAGCAGTCATTTAGGTGGCAAGTTTGCAATTTTAAAGTATTTTGATGCGGCCGTAACCTGTGAGGAAACCACCCGCCATAAACCATATCCTGATCCAATTGAAAAAGGGATGACAAAGATTGCTGCCAAACCCGCGGAAACTATTTATATTGGTGATAGTGAATTCGATGTTCAGGCTGCTCAGGCCGCAAAGGCTAAAAGTGGCGCGGCACTGTGGGGAGCCACGCAACCAGAACGTTTAAAAGCGGCGGAATACCAGCTAAAACAACCTAGTGATTTATTGAAATTAATTTAGTGATTGGGTTCAGGCGTAAGGTGAAATTTAATTTTTAGCCGATGCCTTTTTTCTTGGAGTGCGTTACGCTGCTGGTTCTTTGGCGATATCTACCCAGCCAAGTGCGTGGGAATATTGTTCTAATTCAGGCAGGGTTACTTCAATGGCACTATTTGGACTCCCGGCCGCCGGAAAGACACTGGTGAATTGGCGTAATGATTGATCAAGGTAAACGGCCACGCCCGCCTTGAGGGCAAAAGGACAAACGCCGCCAACTGGTTGACCAATTAGGCCTTCTACTTGATCTCGCGGTAACATGTGGGCCTTAACCTGAAATTGACGCTTAAATTTTGGGTTGGCAATCCGGGCGTCACCAGCCAGTACAATGAGAATTGGCCGTTTCGAAACTAAAAAAGTTAAAGATTTAGCAATTCGTTCTGGCTGAGTATGTAAGGCGTGAGCGGCCAGTGCCACGGTTGCACTAGATTCCTGTAATTCAATGATTCGATTGCTGGCCCCAAACTGGTTAAGGTATCTGCGAACACTTTCAACTGACATCTAATCATCTCTCATTATTTTTTAATCATTCTAATGGAACGGTGATCAAAGGTCAACTGCTTGTTTGAAATTTAGGCGCAGTTATTCTGAGCTACTTAAAAAATAAAGCGTAGTTATGCCAGATTTCACTCTTGCCATAACTACGCTTTATTTGGTCATTAACATTGAGCTTACTTTTGATTGTAGGCTTCTTGGAATAATTTAACGATATCGTCTTTGGTGCCTTTGCGTGGATTTGAAAAGGCATTGCCATCTTTCAGGGCATTCGTCGCCATAAGTTCGAAGTCCGCTGGCTTAGCACCAATGGCCTTGATGCTGCTTGGAATACCGACATCCTGAGACATTTGCCGCATAGCCTTGATGGAAAGCTCGGCCGCGTCGCGAGTTGAAAGGCCAGTTGTATTTTCTCCCATTGCTTTGGCTAATTCGGCAAAGCGTTCTGGACAAGCAACAATATTGTATTTTTCAACAGTTGGGAGAAGTAGTGCACAGCAGACACCGTGGGGCGCGTCATATTGGCCGCCTAATTGATGTGCCATTGCGTGTACGTAACCAAGGTCAGCGTTATTGAAGGCCATACCAGCCAACATTTCTGCCTGTACCATGTCAGTTCGTGCCTTGACGTTATGCCCATTTGCGACAGCTTCACGTAAACTGCCCTCAATTAATTTAATAGCTTGTAGGCACAAACCATCAGTAATTGCATTGTGGTTGGTTGAAACGAACGGTTCAATAGCCTGGACAAAAGCATCCATTCCAGTTGCGGCAGTCAATGAGGCCGGCACATTCAATTGAAGCATTGGATCATTAAACGAAACCAACGGAACATTACGCCACGAAACGATGACAAATTTCAAATGTGTTTCTTGATTAGTGATAACACAGTGGCGGGTCAATTCGGAACCAGTACCGGCAGTTGTATTTACTGCGATCAATGGCGGTAGAGCGTTCTTCAACGTTTCAATACCAGCTAACTTAGTAATGTCATCACCGTTCGTCAGAATGATACCAGCACCTTTGCCGGTATCGTGGGCCGAGCCACCACCAATTGTAATGATACTATCGCAATCATTTTCTTGAAATAGTTTCTTAGCGGCCTTAATATTGTGAATCTTTGGATTAGGTTCAACACCATCATAAATAGTGTAGTTTACGTTGGCCTTATTTAATGAATCAAGGGTCTGAACAACTGGCCCATTTTCAGCGTGCTCTAGAAACTTATCCGTTATAATTAAAGGCTTTTTCATGTTAAGCGCGTTAACACGATCACCAATTTTTTCGATAACACCAGGGCCAAAAAAGTTAACGCTTGGCATCAAAAAATCAAAGTTCTTTGCCATTTGAATTCCTCCATGTGATTTATTTGACAAACTTATTGTAGCTCTTTTAAACTGTAAGTCAAGCAGTTACAGTATATAAAATTTTGCTTATTATGAAATAAATTTTGGAGAAATAACGTTCAAAAAGATATTTAAAAAGTCCTTGACCTAAATTAGAGGTTGATGCATATTGAGGAACATAAATTAGAATATAATTAAAAAATTATGTAATGACGAGAAGAGTAACAATTAAATCTATTTTTAGAGCGAGCGGAATTGGTGAAAAGTTCAGTAGAGCTAATTGTGAAGATGAACTCCAAGCTGATAATGGGTTAGCGCTGATTATCCGTTGGCAAGCGTTACTTTGCCGGGGATTCAATCAAAGATGGTGTACTGGCAAGATGTACAATTGAGGGTAGTAACACAAGTGTAAAGGCTGCGTCCCTTAGTCCAAACTTGGGTTAAGGGAACGCGGTTTCTTTCTTTTGTCCTGAAAGGGGTGGTCGTTTGGCCTGTCGAATGTGGCAGTTAATGAAAAATTGTAGTTGTGAGGACAAGGCGGCCTTTCAACTTGTCCCATTCTCGGTATAAAAATAGCAATTATCGGGAAGATTTAGTTATCCAAGATTTAATCGGTGGATTTATTAAATAAAAAAATTTGGTTATTCCTGTTGACTTTAAAACAACACGTGCTATTATGAACATGTTGATAATAAAACAACAATCAAATTCTAAGGAGTGTTTATATTTATGAAATATGCTATTACTGCTACAACTGGTAACTTTGGTCAGATCGCTGTTAAGGAACTTTTAAAACTTACTGATAATAGTGAGGTTATCGCAATTGCCCGGAATGTTGCTAAGGCCAAAGAATTACTACCACAAGGTGTTGAAATTCGGCAAGGTGACTATAATGATGAGGCTTCAATGGAAACTGCGCTGCAGGGTGTGGATCGCCTTCTCTTTATTTCGTCACAACCAGGTGGCGCCGTTACGCGGGCTGATCAACACAAAAATGTGGTTAAGGCATTAGCAGCTGCTCAAGTTAAATTTGTTGCCTACACAAGTTTTCCTAATGCGCAAAATTCGACTAGTGCTTTGGCCGATGACCATAAAATTACCGAGAGCGCAATTGAAGATACTGGTGTCGCTCATTCATTTTTGCGGAATAACTGGTATCTAGAAAACGAAGTCGGTTTCTTACAGAATGGTGCTGCCAATCAACCAGCTTCATACTGGGCGGCTGGTAAGACTGGCTGGGCACTGGAACGTGAATTTGCGGAAGCGGCCGTCAAAGTGTTAACATTAAGCAATCCCAAGAAGATTTATGAACTTGCTGGTCCAGCACGTTCTTACGCAGACTTAGGGGACGGCCTAAAACAGGCCACTGGTAATGATTTTACGGTTAAGCAAGTGTCTGCAACGGAATATCAGGCCGGCTTAGTGGCAGCAGGTTTGGATCAGAATACCGCGGCCCTTTTCACCTCCTTTCAGGAACCAATTAATGATGGCTCATTGAGTGAGGATTCAACTGATTTAGAAACTGTTCTTGGGCATGATTTGACTGCTTTACCAAAGGCAATCAACGAAATTCTTAGTCGAAATTAGGTGTAATTTGATGAAGTACTCGCACAAGTTGAGTGATGCAATTCATATTCTGGCTTATCTCATTATTTATAAGGATGGCGATCTTTCAAGTAAAGCGATTGCCGCAAGTATTGAAGCCAATGCTAGTGTTGTCCGTAACTTAATGTCAGATTTAAGGAAAGCGGGATTAATTAATACCCAACCGGGGAGTGCCACCACTACACTTAATGTCATGCCAAACAAGATTTCTATTTTGAGCGTCTACCAGGCAATCAATATGGATCATGATCTGTTACACATCGATCCCAAGACTAACCCACAGTGTATTGTTGGCGGGAATATTCAGGACACGCTAAATATGTACTACGCGGATATCGAGGAATCTGCCTTTCAACGGATGAATGAAATTACGCTGCAGGACATCACTGATGATATTCTCGCAAGGCAGGCTACAAAATAAAACTTTTTTAAAAAAATAACATAATAAAACCCACTAAATTGAGATTTTCAATTTAGTGGGTTTTATTATGAGTTCAGTTCATTAAATAATTTTGAGAAAGCACGGGACAGTATTGAGTGACTTTTATTTGATGTCTGCAGGTCTAGATCTATATAAATTGTGATTTGAGAGTAAGCAGTAAATAATCGACCGTTTAAAAAAGGCAAACCGGCTTCTCGAAATTGAGAAATCGGTTTGTCTTTTACAT
>NZ_RHNQ01000032.1 GCF_003946275.1 Loigolactobacillus backii | reverse complement strand
CTTTTTTATTTTTCTGATTTTCAAAACAGACAAAAAACCGGTATTAGTTATTCACCAATACCAGAAAGTGTAGACCCCCTTTTACCAGTCAGTGTACTTTTTTTCACTTTTTTCTTATGCGATGTTGTTACTTGATGTCGCTTCGGTTTTACCACTTTATTCGAATGTTGTTTCGCCGCTGAAGTTGTTTGGGTTGACTGCGCCGCATAAGAAAAATGATCATAACCAATTACACCCACCAATATAACCACTAACCCAATCAGAACACGTCTGGCTATTTTGATAGTTCTAATTAACCCATAATAACCCGTTCGGCCATTCCGCAGCCGAGCATAATGCACATATGTAAAATAAAAAATGATAATTGTTAGCACGATTAAACCGCCAACTAAAATCTCCCCCCAAAGCATCCTAACACCTCCTCGTATTACAATTCACAAATTATTATACCAGTAAATGATCTATCGTATCGTTCATAACGCACTTTAATCATTTTCCTAATTATTGATACCTAAAAAAGTTTTGTAAAAGATCATTTGTTAGCTCACATTAATGCCAAATTCATAGAGACACCTATGCTTGTCGTAATTTACGCAATAATAATTTGGCCGTCCGCAAATCAAATTTTTTTGTTTGCAATAATTTGGCCGTTAACCATTGAACCTCATTGGTTGTTGCACCGGCAGAAATTGCTAGGCTTTTTGCTTGAAGCGCCATATGTCCCTTTTGAATTCCTGTCGTTACCAGGGCCTTTAAGGCGGCCAGGTTTTGTGCCAACCCGATAGCGGCAACGACACGCATTAAATCTTCCGCGCTATTGATTCCCGCCAGTTTTTGGTTAGCCTGAACAATGGGTAGGGTTTTTGTGGCCCCACCGACAAAACCTAGTGGTAATGGTAACGTCAACGCACCAACTAATTTATCTTCGTGGACATGCCACTGGCTTAGCCCCCGGTATTGGCCGTCCCGTGCAGCGTAGGCCTGAGCACCACTTTCAATTGCCCGAAAATCATTGCCACTCGCAATCACGGCAGCGTCAATGCCATTCATAATTCCTTTATTGTGGGTTGCTGCCCGGTAAGGATCTAATTGCGCTACTTGACTGGCCGCACAGATTTTTGCGGCCACCTGATTGCCGGCTAAACGCTGAATTTCAAAAACCGACACGGGAATGACACAACTTGCCGTCACCAAACTTTCAGTTGCGTAATTAGAGAGAATACTCATTAAACAGTTATCCTGGCGCGTAGTGGTCAGCTCACTAGCAACTGCTTCCAACATTGTATTTAACATGTTGGCTCCCATTGCCTGTTTGACGTCGACAATTAAATCAACTGACAAGAAGGCGCTGCCTAAAATACGCACACGTAAATCTTTTGCACCACCACCGCGTTTAACAATCGACGGGTGAGCAGCATTGGCTACCTCCAGCAAGTGTGTTTTATCCATTAACAAATTTTGTTTAGTCCGTTCTGGCTGGGCAACGTTTTCTAAAATAATTTGTCCAATCATTTGGCGGTTTTGAATTTTAGTTTGAAAGCCGGTACCTTGAGCCGCCATTTTGGCACCGTTACTTGCCGCTGCAATCACGGAAGGTTCTTCTGTCACCATTGGAACATCATGCATTTCGCCATCAACTAAAACCTGCCGCGCCACTCCCTCTGGCAATGGAAAAAGTGTCAATTGATTTTCCACCAATTGATTCGCTCGCTCTTGCGTTAATCCCTGATCATTTAAAAAATATTGATAGGCACTATTATCTAAGTGCCCTTCTTGACGTAAGGTTGTTAACCGTTGCAAACGTGATTGTTGATAAAATTTCACGACTTTGGCCTCCACTAATTTTTGTTTTCTTCCATTGTAACAAATAAATTTTGCAGCCAGTCTGATAAGTTTCTTAAAAACTGGTCAAGTGAGTTAAAAAAAATGACCAACTGTTATATACTAGGACTTGGCTAACTAAGAGTAAGTTATTCAATTAATATAAAGGAGTGTTTAGTTTGAAAAAGATTTGGAAACTAGCGCAAGTCGCCCTAGTTGGTTTATTAGTTGCTGTGGGTGTTTCTTACGCGACCACCCCAACCCAAGCTGCCAGTTTAAGCAATGCCGCCAAGAAGGAACTGAACCAAAAGGGAACTTTAAAGATTGGCCTAGAAGGTACCTTTCAGCCATACAGTTACAGCGATAAAGGTAAATTGACTGGTTACGAAGTTGAGCTTGGCCGTGACCTTGCGAAACAAATGGGTTTAAAACCAGTTTTCGTCCAAACACAATTTGATTCACTAATTGCCGGCCTAAATGGTAGCAAGTACGATATTATTTTAAATAATATGGCGAAGAACCCGACACGGACCGCCAAGTATAACTTTACTTCACCTTACATTTACGGCAAATCAGAAATTGCCGTTAAAAAGAGTAATAAGAGTATCAAGAAAGCTAAGGACATTAAGGGTAAAAAGATGGCCCAGACGGCTTCAAGCAACAATGCTACTGATGCCCAACGTTTAGGCGCAACCATCGTCTCTAGTAGTGGCTTTGAACAATCAATTGAGCTTGTTGAACAAGGTCGTGCTGATGGGACAATTAACTCTGTTGACGCCTTTGGTGCTTATTTAAAACAAAAACCAAAAGCTAACATCAAATTAATCAAAGCCGATTCATCCATCAAAACACAACAAATTGGTGGTATGTTAAATAAGAAGGATAAAAATTTAACGAAGGCCACTAACAAGGCTTTAAAGACACTTCGTAAAAATGGCACTTTAAAGAAACTCTCTGTTAAGTATTTTGGACAGGACGTTACCAAAAAATAAGTTGCAATAACGATTATTTGAAATTATTGGTTTAACGTCAATCTATTTGTGGGAGTGGGACAAAAGTCGTTTTTGGGTTTACTGCGTAACGTAGGCTAATCGAATAACCGTACTATGGTTATTTGATTAGCCGTAGTTAGGCACGTGAACCCAGACTTTTGGCGCACGTTCTAGGGTAACGTTCAGAAACAATGAGAGGCTAGGGACTTTTGTCCCAGCCTCTTTTAATATTTAGATTGCTGTGCTACAAATAAATATCAAAAAACTTAGGAGAAAAGACATCTTTTGCGCTTGCACAAAATAGACATTAGAGCACTTAGGAGGCTTTACATATTGACTAGTCAGACTTGGCATTTAATTTTAACATCACTGCCACCAATCATTAAGGCCAGCGTCACCTATACGATTCCATTGACCTTAATTTCATTTACCTTAGGATTATTGCTAGCATTACTGACGGCAATGGTTCGTTTATCACCAATGCGTGGCCCTTTTCAAATTGTTCGTGGCCTCTTTTGGGTTTACGTCTGGATATTCCGGAGTACCCCATTACTAGTGCAACTATTTATTGTTTTCTTTGGTTTACCTAATATTGGGGTACAATTCAGTCCTTGGATTGCGGCCATTATTACTTTCACCTTAAACGTTGGTGCTTACAGTTCGGAAACTATCCGTGCAGCAATTTTATCAATTCCCAACGGTCAGTGGGAAGCCGCCTACACGCTTGGAATGACCAGACCGCAAGTTCTCTTTCGAATTGTTTTACCACAAGCGGCACGTGTTTCACTACCCCCGCTATCTAATTCGTTCATTGGCCTAGTTAAGGACACTTCACTGGCTTCTAGTATCACAATCGTTGAAATGTTCATGGTTGGTCAACAAATTGCCGCCAAAACCTACGAACCGCTATTGCTTTATTCGCTGGTTGCGTTTGTTTACCTAATTATTTGTACTGTATTAACTATTTTACAGAGCTATTTAGAAAAATGGACCTCGCGTTACATCCAGACTGGTAACAACTAAAGTGAATTTAAAAAACTTAGGAGGTTAAGCATGCTACAACTCGCGCACATTAATAAAATCTACGGAAAACGCAAAGCTTTAAACGATATCAATATTCAGTTTCCCGACCACGAAACAACTGTTATTGTTGGGCCATCTGGATCTGGTAAATCAACCCTCTTACGTTCACTTAATTTATTAGAACGTCCAGAAAGTGGGCTTTATAGTTTTGATCAACAAACAATTGATTTTAGTCAACCAATAGCCGAAAAAGAAGTTCTTCAACTACGACGAAAAACAGGAATGGTGTTTCAAAGCTTCAATCTTTTTCCGCACCTTACTGTCTTAAAAAACGTGACCGAAGCACCGATTCACGTTTTGCATCAGGATAAGGCTACCGCCGAAAAAACTGCGCGCCAACTTTTACAGCAAGTTGGCCTAGATCAAAAGGCCAATCAATACCCAATGGAACTTTCCGGTGGTCAGCAGCAGCGTGTTGCAATTGCTAGAGCCTTGGCCATGCAGCCTGAATATATGTTTTTTGATGAACCAACCTCTGCGCTTGATCCAGAATTAGAAGCAGAAGTTTTACGCGTATTATTAAACCTCGCCAAACAGCATAACTCCATGATTGTTGTAACGCATAATATGGAATTTGCTAAAGGTGTTGCTGACCAAATTGTCTTTTTAGAAGAGGGCCGGATCCTGTTTTGCGGTTCACCACAAGAGTTCTTCTCGGAACCAACTCAGCGAATCCACGATTTCTTGTCAGCAATGAGTTTTACTTCTTAAAGAGTTGGAAAATTGTGACAATTCCTTCTAAACAAAACAAATAGCATTAGTTGTCTATCATCACTTCAAAAAGTGATTGAATAACACAACTAATGCTATTTTTAATCTAGAGAGTGTTTGAAAAGGCGGTTAGATTATGGAGTATAGCCTACTACTCCGCGATGGAAGAGGAATATTAGCAAAGAACGCTAATATTCTTTGATGCTACGGACGTTGACCATTCTTGTGGCGAAAACCTTGCCGCAAGAAACATGGCAGCCGGGCGAAAAGAGACGCGCAGCGGATCGTTCGACCGGCGTAGCTATACGCAATAATCTGCTTTTTCGGACACGTTTCCACTAGAGTGTTTGAAAAGGCGTCCAGGTTCTGAGGATTAGCCTAGATTGACGAATTATCTGTGAAACAGATGATTTGGCGATCGTAGCTAACCGCAAGAACCTGCCTTTCCAAACACGTTTCCACTAAATTTGCCATAGAAACACTAGTAAAAGCAGTTTCCAAACATGTCCTAAGCCCTTTATTACGAACGTTGACCAATTTTCCCTTCTTCTTGTAATTGAGCCACGTGCTCTAGTAAAATTCCTTCCCGCACACCGTTCTGCGAGAAAACAACTCGATCAGAATCCAAGAACCGGAGAATCGTTACAATCGGTGTCATCCCACCAGCAATAATGTCCGCTCGTTCCTTCGTTAGGCCGGGAATTTTCTTTCGGCCAGCCAAATCTTTACTGATCACTTCTGCATAAACCTGATTAACGGAGGCCACACTCATCCGAAAACCATGAATGTTTTCAAAATGGCGGAAATCACTTTCCTTGCGTTTAATCTTGGCCAAAGTTCGGTTACTGCCACCTAAGGCAACAATCGGTAAGTTCTGGCCCTTGCGCAACCACCAAACATCGTTAAAAAGTTGGTTAACAAAGGTTGTTTCCCAGAATAAATCTTCGGCCTTAATTTTATCAGTTCCGTTTTTAAAGAAACGCTCGGTCAAATTAACTGCACCAACAGGTAAACTAATTAGATTGGTCGCTTTACCATTTTGCACTAAAATTAATTCGCAACTACCGCCGCCGGTATCCATAATAACGCAATTACTAACGGGTAAAGTGTTGATTACGCCGACAAAATCATAGTGTGCTTCTAAAGTACCTGGAATAACCTCAAGTTGTAAACCAGCGACTTCATCAGCGACCTGCTTTAAAAACTTCTTTTGGTTTTTCGCCATTCGCGTGGCAGCAGTCGCAATTGCCCGGACCTTTAAATTGGGTAATTTACTGTATTCATCACGAAACTTTTTTAACGCGGTAATTGTTCGTTCAATCGCAGGCTGTTGTAAATTTTGATCCGCACCCATATCTTCGGATAGCCGTACCATTTCTTTTAACTGCTTGATAACTTTATAAGTACCATCGTCTTCAATCTCACTAATCGTTAAGCGGGCAGAATTAGAGCCGAGGTCGATTACTGCAAAATTCTCCACTAGTTATCTCCTCCATCATCCTGATTTTTTTGCACTGGTACAAAATGATCAATCGGCTGCGGAACAACTTTTGGTGTCTGACTTTTACGCTCCGCCGCAGCAACTAAATAGTCCTGGACGTTCAGCGGTGTCAGGCCGCGCCGATCAACTTTTTGATAACTTCCATCAGCCTGTAAAACACGTGTCTTAATATTGTCATCCCACATCAAATTATAAATGCGCCACAATTCCGCCTTAACTTTAGGATCAAGAATTGGAAATAGCAACTCCACACGGCGGGAAATATTTCGATTCATTAAGTCGGCACTGGATAAATAAAGCTTTTCTTCGCCACCCGCATAAAAATAGTAAATACGGCTATGCTCTAAGAAACGACCAACGATTGAGTGAATCGTCACATTTTCACTAACCCCTGGTATACCAACCTTCAGACAACAAATACCACGCACAATAATATCCACCTTAACGCCGGCAGCCGCCGCCTCGTAAATTTTCTCAATCATTTGTTTATCGGATAGCGAGTTCATTTTCATCCGAATAATGGCCTTTTTGCCAGCCTTGGCATTTTTGATTTCATCGTCAAAGCGATCGTTCAAAAACGGCCGAAGCGTAATTGGTGCAATATTTAGTTCCTCAAAGTGGTCTGGTTCCGAAAAACCGGAAAGCATATTGAAAATATTTGACGCATCGACGCCCATTTTAGGATCTGCCGTAAACAGGCCCATATCCGTATAGCCCTTAGCCGTAACGTCATTATAATTACCGGTAGCCATGTGCATATAACGCTTAATACCATCATTTTCTCGCCGCACAACTAACAACAATTTACAGTGTGTTTTCAATCCAACTAGCCCGTAAATAACATGGCAGCCTTTTCGTTCTAACTCATGGGCCCAGTGAACATTGTTTTCCTCATCAAAGCGGGCTTTAAGTTCCACCAATACAGTTACTTGTTTACCATTCTGCGCCGCCTCACCAAGATAACGAATAATCGGTGATTTACTAGAAACCCGGTAGAGGGTCATCTTAATTGCCAGTGTATCCGGATCAATGGAAGCCTGCTTAACCATTTGTACCACTGGTTCAAAACTATCGTAAGGATGGTGCAGGAAAATATCCTGTTGGCGAATTGCCGCAAAGATATCCTTTGTCCGCAAAATTGGTTGTGTATACGGTTTAAATGGTGGAAACAGTAAGTCATCGTGATCTTTAACTTGTTTAACTAGTTTACTTAAAAAGTTTAAGTCAATCGGCCCCTTGATTGCGTAAACATCTTCTTCATGAACTGCCAAGGCCTTGATTAAACGTTTACGTAAATTCTTACTCATTGTTGCCTCAATCTCTAAACGCATGACACTAGTATGATCGCGCATTGCCAGTTGATGGACAATTTCCTTCATTAAATCAGAGGCATCCTCTTCGGCCACATCAAAATCCATATCCCGAATAACGCGAAATGCCTTGATCTCCTTAACTTTAAAACCAGTGAATAATTCACTAATAAAAGGCTTCATTAGTTCTTCGAGCAACATAAATTGGTTATCACCAGGCAGAGCAACCACTCGCGGAAACACATCCGGTACCTGTACCATCGCAAAACGGCGTTCCTTTTTTTCCTCAGTCTCATCTTTTTCGCTCTTAACCAAGCGCAAGGCCAAATTCAACGTATTATTACCAATAAATGGAAATGGCCGGGAAGTATCCACTGCCATTGGCGTTAAAACAGGGTATAGAATTTGATGGAAATACTGACTAACAAAGGAGAGTTGCTTCTTTGACAACTCATCTTGGTGTAAAAGGCGAATATCCGTTTTTTCCAATTGCGGTACTAGTGAACGCGCCAACGTCGAATATTGTTTATCAACCAATTGATGAATCTTTTTACTCAACGCGGCTAATTGCTGCGTAGGTGTCATCCCTGCGGCATCAGGCTCACTATAATTGACAACCTGCATCTTACGCAACGACGCAATTCGGACCATAAAGAACTCATCCAGATTACTTTGGGTGATGCCCAAAAAGCGAACACGTTCCAATAAAGGGTTCGTTTTATCCCGCGCCTCTTCTAGAACCCGATCATCAAAATCAACCCAGCTTAGTTCACGATTAACAAAATATTCCGGTTTATTGTAATTCATGCTATAACGTCCCCTTTCGCTTCAAGATCGGTTGCAGGCCGAAGACTTCCCGGAAGAAAGTCCCTTTTTGACTAAAGGTCCATTTTTCTAGTTCAATATCATCGTTAGCAGTGGCGGTCACGGTGAAAGTCTGTTTGCGAATACTAACACTAATTTTAGAAATTTTGGCGCGGTGACTATCATCTAGTGCATCGGCTAAACGTAAAATGGCCGCTAACTTGGCAATCGTTAACCGCGCTTCCAAAGGTAGTCTGCTTAAATGACTTAATCCGGCCGATGGCGCCCGGAAACTGTGGTAACGCGCAATCGCCGCCACGGCAAATTGCTCCGTTAAATCAAGCCCTAACACCTCACTAGCACGAATAATGTATTCAGAGTGAAAAGCGTGTTGGTTTGCATCCAAGTAAAGCCCAGTATCTTGCAGAATGGCCGCTAGTTGCAATAACAATCGTTCCCGTGGACCCAGGCCGTGAATTTTACGTAACCGATCAAACAACTGTACAGCAAAGGTTAAAACCTTTTTCTGATGGGCTTGGTCAACCTGATAACGCTTAGCCAAATTTTTAGCAGCACTAATCATTGTTTCGTTAAAATCCCAGTTTAATTTTAATTGACCAGTTTCAGCAGCATGGTGTACAACAAAACCATCTAACAATTTAATATTGGACACCCAGACCGTCTCGATTTGCATCGTATCAAACAATTCATTTAACAATAGAAAAGTTGGTGCCACCTCATTAACTTCCATCTCCGGTAGCTGCTCTTGATCTTCTAATTCTTGATCCGATAAGGTCATGACCTGGTCAAAGCGCTGATTAAAATCGGCGTGAGACAAAGCCAAAGCACGCTTATTCTCTGGAATTAAGTTTTCCAATAAAGTTAACTTTGAACCCATCAAAATTACCTGTTTAAACTGTTTCTCCGGTAATAAGCGCCAAACATCCAACAATTTAGAATGTAAATAATCAGCCAGGACATCTTCGTAAGTGTCCACTTGATGCTCAAGCTGGGCCATCTTCTGGGCAACTTGCATTGGTCCCAACTGTAGCTCACGGGTTAAGGTCAGTTCCCCTGCTTGAAATACCATTAACGTTATTGAACTGGCACCAATTTGGATCAGGACAGTTCCTTCATCAATTAATTCACGAAAATTTGGTAAATAGGCCGCGGCAGCTTGGTAGCGAAACATTAATTCTTCACTAACTGTCATAAAATGAACCGTTAAACCTGTTTTGGTGTATATTTGATCGCGCACGTAACTAATATTCTCGGCATCAGTGATCGTATGGCTGGCCACAACCCGCTCGTCAGTGACACCATCATCTGTCATCAACTGTTGAAAACCGCGCAAAGCGGACACCGCCTCATCAACAACATCATAGTCAATGCCGCCTTCAGTAAACAGTCGGTCACCTAGAGCTACTGGTGCGCTCACACGCTCAACTGTTTCTAAATTTCGAAGGTTCACAATTGTTAAATCAATACTTTGTGCACTCATCACGATTGCCCCAAATAATTTTGCCTTTGCCATACTGATCCCCTCAATCCTTCATCTGATTCCACACGCAGGTGGCAATTATCTTCTACCTTTAGATTAACTGATTTTGCCAAAAAAACAATTCTTTACGAATCTAAACTGTAGATTTTTAGATAAAAAACCACCTTTGGCCTGACAATGATTTTGTCAGGCCAAAGGTAGCTTTATTTTATTAAAACATCTCACAAAGTTGTTCACTGAAAACTGACTTTCGTTATTAACTGAGCCGGTGCCAAAGTATCGTAGGCGCAAATTGATTTTAAATTTTGCTTTTTTCATATCCAATCGACTTCACTAGCATTGCCAGTAAGTTCAGGATAAGGGCTACTTTTCCAAACACTTCCTAGTGCATCTTAGCGACCATGTTTAAAACTATTAGCTTGTTTTCAGAACGCCAAAGCCTACCTGGAATAAGACAGAATGGATTAGATTCCATTCCGGTGCGCGAGGACGGAACGCGTGGCGGTTTGGCGAGCTAACTTTTACCAGATAAAGGCAAAGCGGAGGTAAAAGTGGATCTCGCCAAGCCCGCATGATTCTACTTCACAATAGTGGATGATTTTCGGAACGAAAATCTTAGATGTTACGGACGATGACCATTCAACTAAGGGCATAAAGCGCCAAGTTGAAACATGGCTCTAAATGGCCCAAACCGCCTTAATAATCATCGACACAGCTGGTTCTCGCGCCCCGAAATGAAATCTGGCCGCAGTGGAACATTCAAGCGTTATTTGTGTCTATAGCAGCTACTGTCAACTAGTTATTGTGTTACAAGTTAGGTAAAAACTGTCTTTGTCAGTGTTGATAGCTAATTAGGATCACCGATAAATTGCGCAATATTAAAGCTGTGGTTCCTAAATTGTATTAACTAAACGAATAATCAAAGCTCAATCACTGTCAAGGTGGAATGGAGGCGCTGGCGTATCAGTCGTGTCGAAGGTACTTGATGACCGAATTATGGTCATTTAGTACCTTGCGTGATTGACAAGATCCATTTTCTTTTCCGAATGGGTTTAATCGGAAAGAAAATTAGCTTGTCAACGCGCCACGCGTTCCATACGCCAGCGCCGGAATGAAACCTAACTAAATCTGCCCACGTGTAATTCAGTGGCAAGCGACATAAGTACTACTTTTTAATAGCGATATAATTCAATTTAAATATGAACGCTACACGCACTAGTTGCTTTGTAGTTGTTCACTAACCTGTTGATAAACTTGCTGACAACGTAAGCTTAGCCCGGTAACTAGTTTGTCGGCCCGTTGATTCATTTCTTTTGCCTGGTCACGGTTCTTCATCAATCTAGTATTTACGTAAACATTTAAAACGGAACCTTCTAGGGCCCCACGGCAAGTCGCTGCTGCCACACCAACATCACTTTGCATTAAGCGACTACCTTGAATTAATAGTTGTTCTAGCACCGGCACAACGTCGTTCAACAACCTTAGAACTGTGAATGGTACCTCCGTGGCCTTCACTAGGGCCACCTCGAGTATTTCATCGCGATGGCTTGCTGTTTTTGGAATTCCGTATGCTTTAGCCAGTGGTTCAAAACCAACTGCGTCTGCTGAAATCTGTGCCAATAGTTCACCGCTTAATTGTTGCATTGTGGTGATAATTTGTTGTAAATCGGTTGTATAAGCCGCGTACTTCTTTTTTCCAAGGGTCAAACTGGCCGTCATACTGGCCAAAGCGGCGGCCATCGCACCAGTTAATGCACTAACCCCGCCGCCACCAGGAGTTGGCGCGTCAGAGGCCAACTCCTGAATGAAAGTTTTAATTTCCACACTAATTCCTCATCTCTTAGCTAAGACTTTGCCAAACACTGTCTAATCAAAGTAGTTAATTCCGATTGCCGCACGCACTTCTTTTAAGGTTTGATTAGCAACCAGATTGGCCTTTTCGCTACCTTGACGGAGAATTTCGTAAACCCCAGCCGGATCTTCAGCGTACGCTTCCCGGCGTTTGCGAATTGGTTCTAAAACAGCCTGTAACACGTCATTTAAGTAGCGTTTGATTTTAACGTCACCTAGGCCCCCTGCCTGGTATTGTTCTTTCAATTCGGCTACTTTCTTTTGATCGGGGTCGAAAACATCAAGGTAAGTAAAGACAATGTTACCTTCAATTTTGCCAGGATCTTCAATGTGAATATGATTAGGATCAGTGTACATTGACATGACCTTTTTCTGAATTTCATCAGGTGAATCGGCCAAATAAATGGCGTTGCCTAGTGACTTACTCATCTTGGCGTTACCGTCCATCCCTGGCAAACGTCCTTCCCCTTTTGGTGGAAAAACACCTTCTGGTTCAACGAGAACGTCTTTTTTATAAATACTATTAAAACTACGTACAATTTCACGCGTTTGTTCTAACATTGGTTCTTGATCGTCACCGACAGGAACAGTATCTGCCTTAAACGCAGTGATATCGGCGGCCTGACTAACTGGGTAAATTAAAAATCCAGCCGGAATACTTTGATTAAAGTTTTTCTGTTGAATTTCCGCTTTAACGGTTGGATTACGGTTCAATCGTGAAACGCTGACTAAATTTAAATAGTGCATGGTAAGTTCATTTAACGCCGGAATTTGTGATTGGACTAAGATTGTTGATTTTTCAGGATCAATGCCAACGGCTAAATAGTCTAGCGCAACTTGTAATAGACTACGGCGAATCTTTTCCGGATCCCGTGCGTTATCGGTTAATGCCTGCATATCCGCAATCATAATGTAAGGATCGTAATTGCCAGAATTTTGCATCGCAACCCGCGTTTGTAAAGAACCAATGTAGTGGCCAATATGTAGCTTACCAGTTGGGCGATCACCAGTTAAAATTACTTTTTTTGTCATGTTAAAACCTTCCCTTTTATTCTAATTTTATAAGTAACATCAGTCAGTGAATCTACTTCAAAAAACAACGTTAACTTTTCAGCTTAAATCCAGCCCACAATTCTCAAAAAAATAGCGTCCCATCAGCATTTCTGCTCATAGGACGCTTGTTAACAATCGTGGTACCACCTAAATTGTGCTGGCTTTTATCCAGCACCACTCACGTTTAAGGCACGGCTACCCGCCACGCTACTTTTAATTCACGCAGCGACTCAAAGGGCCATTCACCGCTAATTCTTGATCACTTTTCACCAACCAGTGATTCGCTATAGCCAAATTAACGGGTACTTATCCTTCTCATTGCATTGTTTTAATCTTACCGTTTAGCCCGCTAAATGTCAAAATGCTAACGTGAAAAAGTGTTTAACCGCAGATGATTAGCCTAAAAAACTAATGCACTTTTTTCATGCTCTAATAAAAATAATTCAAATCACTAGCTGGAGTTGGGTAAGAATAAATGGATTTAGCAACTGTGTCGGCGGATACTTTTTGATTGATCAACAGTGTAAAGTAGTTAATCAGTTCATCGGCCAAACTATTCAAACATGTTGCACCAACCAATAAACCAGTCTTTTTATCAGTCACAATTTTCACTACGGCCACTGGTTCATTAAGTCGTCGGTACGTGAGCCAGTTAGTCGTGTCAATTGTTTTTATAGCGTAATGCTCGGAATCAGCTTGGGCCTTGGCCGTTGTAACGCCAACTTGTGCTAGTTTAGGGCTAGAATAAACCGTTGTTGGAATGGCTGGGTAATCAATTGAGGCTTGCGTTTTACCTGTTAAATAATCAACTAAGTAACTGCCTTCAAACGATGCGACTGGCGTCTCTTTTGGTTCTTGCCGCGCAATAATATCACCAGCAACAAAAACTCTTGGGTTAGTCGTCTGCAAGTGATCATCACACTGAATGCCGCCATGAGCAACTTCGATACCTGCGGCTGCCAAATCTAATGCCTCAACATTCGGTACACGGCCAGTTGTCGCAAAGACAGCGTTGGTTACTAAACGAAAATCAGGTGCATTTAAGATCAGCTGATCACCGGCAGTTTCAATTGCTTGTAAGGAAACGTTAAAGTGAAACTGCACACCCTTAGCCTGTAATTGTTCAACTAACTGATCAACTAATTCATGATCATACGCCTTCAACGGTCGATCGTTATGTTGAATAACGTGTGTCTCGGCACCGGCAGCGTTGGCCATTGCTGCAAATTCAAAGGCTTCGTAGCCACCACCCACAAAGGTAACAACCCGGGGCATTTCTGGCAAGGCCATAAAATCAGTACTGTCCTGAAAGTGTTCTTTACCTGAAATATTTGGAATCGCTGGCCGCGCTCCAGTTGCAATAATGTAATGCTCGGCTTGATAAGTTGTTCCAGCAACTTCAATCGTTTGTTCATCAATAAATTTGGCCGCACCAGTCAAAGTTGTAATTCCACTGGAAGCTAGGCCCTTTTCGCTACTTGTTGATACTGGATCAGTGAAGGTTTTCTTGAAAGCCATCAACTTGGACCAATCAATCTTGGCAGGCTGGGTTAAAACACCAACCTTCTGCAAATTACGAACTTGATCCTGAGCCTCAACTGCTGCCAATAAAACCTTTTTGGGATCACAGCCGCGATTCGGACATGTACCGCCCCATAAATCCGCTTCAACAACAGCAACCTTTCGTTTTGCGGCTGCTAAGGGGTACGCCATCGCTAACCCCGCTGGCCCAGCACCAATAATAATTTCGTCAAATTTTTCCATCACTAACATCCTTTCACTTAGCAACTATTCTTCAGGAACGCAACAATGTTCTGCGCAGTTAAGGTACCAATTGCACGATTGTTCTGGGTAATCGAAATTGCCTTTTCGCGACTTAATTGATCCATAACTGCTGTTAATGGTGTTGCTTGATCAAACGTGGCCAACTGCTCACTCGCACTTGATTTTTGGTAGAAGCCAAGCTTGACTAATTCAGTTAGCGGCGTTTCAAACAAATTAAGTTCGGTATTACTATGCGCAAAGAACTCCTTAACAAATTCATTTGCCGGATTCTGCGCAATTTTGGCCGGTGTGTCTACTTGTAAGATCTCACCCTTACTCATCACCGCAATTCGATCGCCTAATTTCAGAGCCTCATTCATATCATGCGTGACAAAAACGACAGTATCGTGTAAGCGCTGGTGTAACATCAAAACCAAATCTTGTAGCTGATTACGAGAAATTGGATCCAAGGCCGAAAATGGTTCATCCATCAAAACAACGGGCGGTTCGGATGCAATCGCTCGACAAATACCAATTCGCTGTTGCTCTCCACCAGAGAGTTCGCTGGGCATCCGACTACGATAGGTTTCAGGATCAAGCCCAACCTCGGTCAACAAGCGATCAACCGTTGCCGCTACCTTCTGTTTGTTCCAACCCTTCATTTCAGGAATTAGGCCAATATTTTGGGCAACGGTCATCGTCGGAAACAGCGCAATTTGCTGAAGTACATAGCCCATATTCCAACGAAGATCCTGTAAATCAAAATCTTTTACCTTCTTGCTTTCAATTAGGATATCCCCGTCATCTTGCTCTTCTAGTCGATTAATCATTTTCAAGGTGGTTGTTTTCCCACTACCTGAAGTCCCAACTAAAACAAAGAATTCACCTTGCTTAATTTGTAAGTTCAAATCATTAATAACTGTTTTGCCGTCAAATTTTTTTTGGATGTGTTGTAAACTAATCATTGGTTGTCCCGATTTCGCCGTCAACGCCATTTTACTTAGCCTCCTTCCACAGATGTTGCGCTTTAAGGTATGTCTTCGCAACTTTGGCTGGTGATTCTTTCTTGACGTTAACTTCGTAATTCATCTCACTCATTTGCTTTTCAGTGATTCGACCAGCCAGCTGATTAAGACTAGCTTTTATTCGTGGATATTTATCCGCTACTTTCTTATTAATTAATGGCGCCCCTTGATACACGGGGAATAAATGCTTGTTATCCTTCAACGTCACTAAGTTATACTGTCGCAATTCACTATCAGTCGAATAACCATCAACTAAGTTAACGTCCTGGTTATTAATTGCTGAATAACGCAGCTTAGGCTCCATCGACTTCACCTTAACGTTCAGCCCATAAGTCTTTTGTAGACCACGATAGCCATCATTACGATCAATAAACTCCAGATCAAAACCGGCCGTTACGCTAGATTGAATCTTAGTTAAGTCCGTAATTGTCTTTAAATCGTTTTTTTGCGCAAACTGTTTCTTAACCGCCAAGGTATAAGTATTGTTGTAAGCCATTGGTTTGAGGTAAGTCAGATCATCTTGCTGCTTCAACAATTTCTTAGCTAACTGATAAGTTTGCTGCGGCGTTCGTTTTTGACCAACTTGGGCCTTCGGAACTTTTACCAAACTCTCCAAAACAGTCCCGGAAAATTCCGGGTAAATATCCACATCTTCATTTTTCAAAGCGCTGAATAAAAAGCTTGTTTTACCAAAATTCGGTTTTAAAGCTACCTTAACTCGCGGTTCATTTTGTTCAATCAAATCTTTGTACATATTAATCAAAACATCCGGTTCAGAACCAAGTTTACCCGCAATAACAATTGTATCTTTTGGGGCGTTAACTTTATGATAGACACCATAGCCGGCAAAACCAACTAATAAGATGATAAATCCAATTAGAAGCTGCCGCGGCTTTGCACGCTGACTTAATCGAATTAGCGTACTAAAAATAATTGCCAATAGGGCCGAGCTGATAGCACCAAGCAAAATTAATGAGACATTGTTACGGTCAATCCCTAGTAAAATAAAGCTACCCAAACCCCCGGCACCGATCAAGGCAGCCAACGTGGCCGTCCCAATAATCAGTACTAAGGCCGTTCGCACCCCGGAAATAATGACTGGCATTGCAATTGGCAATTCAACCTTGAACAACTTGCGCATTCGGCTCATCCCGAATGCATCGGCGGCCTCCTCCAGTGAGGGATCAATCTCACTAATTCCGATATATGTATTCTGAAAAATTGGCAGCAGCGCATAAACAACTAACGCAATGATTGCTGGCGTTGTGCCAATCCCGACTAACGGGATCAGGAGACCTAATAAGGCCAGCGAAGGAATTGTCTGTAAGACACTGGTCACCTGAAGTAAAACTTCGGCCAAGCGCTTATATTTAACAACCCAAATGGCTAATGGAATTGCGATGAACATCGCAATTAGAAGTGAAACGAGTGAAATCGTGATGTGTTGACCTAAGGCCTGATACAGGTCGCCACGCCGTTCCATGAATGTATTAATCAGTGCTTGCAAATTAACTAACCTACTTTTTTATTATTTTTAATTAACGTTTAAAGTTTACCACGTCTGCTTAAAAAAGCCCCCACAATTGCACGTCTATTTTATTAGCTGTTTTTGTAACTAATTACTAGACGAAAGGATAAAAAAGACCTAGAATGACTTAAGCAAATTTCTAACGATTGGAGGCTTTTTACTTGGATACTAAAACCAAAACAGCAGAGCAAGCACGGGTTAGTCACGTGATCCAACAGATCAAGCAGCGTTTATTAAGCCAGCAAGAACTACTCGACAAAGCACATCGTGAAACAACCTTGATCGAGCAAAACTACGGCGACAACACGCGGGTTAATATTGCTGAAGCCGATGACCGAATCGAAACAAATGCCGCCGTTCAACAACAAAAGCAATTAGTTGCCCGTACGGTCGAAAATGAATCAATCGTAAAAAGTCAGATGGGTCAACTAAAAGATCTTCAACAGTCCCCCTATTTTGGGCGGATTGACATTGAAGAAGATCGCGAAAAAGAAACTCTCTATATTGGAACGGCTTCATTTATTGATGAACAACAAAACTTTCTTGTTTATGACTGGCGAGCACCAATCTCGGGTATTTATTACAATGGTACCTTGGGTTCCGTCAGCTACGAAACACCCATGGGCGATGCCAAAGCTGAACTCCTTAAAAAACGCCAATTTTTAATCAAAGACGGAAAGATCGAGACAATCTTTGATACAAATGAAACCGTCGGCGATAGTATGTTGCAGCATGTTTTAGGTGAAGATAATGATGAATATATGCGTAATATTGTTGCCACAATCCAACAAGAGCAAAATGATATTATTCGCGACACTAAACACGATATTCTAATCGTTCAAGGTGTTGCTGGTTCCGGAAAAACATCCGCAATCTTGCAACGAATCGCCTTTTTACTCTACCATAGCCGTGAATCTTTAAACTCTGATCAAATGATCCTTTTTTCACCTAATCGTCTATTCAGCCACTATATTTCTGATGTATTACCCAGTTTGGGTGAAAAAAATATGCGCCAAGTTACCTTGGCAGAATTTTTTAGCGCCCGTTTTTCTGGACTTCACGTACAATCATTGTTTGAACGTTTTGAGCAGGATCAGCGTAGTTTACCAAAGATGGCCAGTGAAATTCGGCGCTACAAAGATAGTGCGGCCTACATGACCCAAATTAAACACTATTTAAAAGAAACTCAGCCAGAACAGCTAGCGTTTAATCCGATTTATTTTGAAGGCCGACCTTTTTTTACAAAAACTGAAATTGAACAAATTTATGAAAACTTGCCCCAACGAATGCTCGCCGCCGATAAATTCTTGACCACAAAAAATACACTTATCAAGCGACTTAAAAAACGGATTAAAGAAGAGGCAAGAGCGGACTGGGTTTTAGAAGAAGTGGACGTTTTAAGTGATGAACAGTACCACGACATAACGGCCGATCACCATTTTAAACCAGGTGAAGATGAGGCCCAGTTCATTGCTGAGGCCTTGGTTAAAAAACGTCTGGCCATCGTTTATAATGCTATTTACAATGATTACTTCATTGATCTTTACGAACAATACGCGGACTTCATGCAAAGTAGTAGGCCCAAATCCGTAACCCCTACCGCCTGGAAAGCGATGATTGCGGCCTATCAGGACCAGTTAGAACGCCATGACTTACGCCTGGAAGATGCGGCACCTTTACTTTATTTACGCGATCGCCTAACCGGCAGTGGTCAAAATCACGCTATCCAATACCTTTTCATTGATGAAATGCAGGATTACAGTATCGCACAACTAATTTACATTAAGCATGCCTTCCCGCGGTGTAAACTAACGCTCTTAGGTGATCGGGCACAGGATCTTTTCGCGACACATTATCAAACTAATGATTTCGCTATTGAATTAAGTCACGTTTTTAAAACAAAGAGTATTAACTTAATCACTTTAAATAAAAGTTACCGCTCAACTTACCCAATTACTACTTTTGCGACGGCACTATTACCTAATAGTAAGGATATCCAGGCCTTCACTCGCGCGGGCAATAAACCAGAATTGATCCTAGCCGCTGATCAAAATGAGGGACGCAGTACACTAACTCAACAAACGAGTCGCCTATTGACGCAACACGACACAGTTGCTATTTTAACCAAAGACCTACCAACTAGTGAACGACTTTACGCTCGTTTAAAAGTGGATACCCCAACAACTTTAATTACAGACGCTGATCGTGCGTTACCTAAGGGAATTTTGATTCTTCCTATTTATTTAGCTAAGGGCCTAGAGTTTGATGCCGTCATTGCGTACGATGTTTCCGCGCCAACTTTTAAAACTGAAATTGACCGCGATATTCTCTACACAATCTGTTCCCGGGCAATGCACGAACTCGTTTTGATTGCCATTAAAGAAGCGAGCCCCTTAATTAAACAATTAGATGCTAAATTATTTACTAGTCACGGATTTGATCAATTGGAAAAATCACCGAAGGCTTGACCTTAAATTACGGCTACGCTATACTATTTAAGTATTAAAATAGTTTTGCAGCTTTAGCTCAGCCGGTAGAGCGCATCCATGGTAAGGATGAGGTCGTCAGTTCAAATCTGACAAGCTGCTCTAATAAAAGTGAGATCGTTTTTTATCTCACGTTAGTAGCGCTGCTATCTTGAATCAAAAAAGCCCACAACGTTGGTAGTTGTGGGCTTTTTCCTTGCAAATGAGTGGTGATAAAGAACAGGAAATCTTTGGCAGCTTTATCTACTAAGAAGTGTTTAGAAATCACTTTTATTAGCATTTTCTGACTAATTTAGCGTAAATGTACTTGCAAAGACTCCAGTAAAAGTGTTTTTTAAACGTACTTTAAATTAGCTAAAAAGTATTTGGTAGCACAGTAATGGTCAGGGGGAAATTGTATGAAAAGAGGTCGCCACAGTCGGCGCATAAGACACCGTAAAATAGGCAGGACGAAAATCATTGTTCTAATCGTCGCAGCAATCATCCTTATCTTTGGCGCTGCACTCGTATATGCTTGGCAACGCTCCACTATTCAAAATGAACCAGCGCAGTCGGTTAGTCAGTCCACACCAAAGATGACCAAAACTAAAAAGCACCACAGCCGCAAAAAGAAAACAAAGAAAGCAAAAAAACTTCTTCGCAAACAGCGACCACGGATACTTCTGAAACCACTGCTACTTCTGCTTCCACTACTTATTATAGTAATAGTGAACCGGATAATAATGTTGCTAGCACCACTGTAAATAATACAAGTGAGCCCACTGATAACACGACTACTAGCCACGAAACACCGCAGGCTAGTACAAGTACACCACAACATGATCAAAATAATAATAGTCGTTCAATAACCAGTTCTAACCATTCAACAACGAATGCGTCACAACAAAACAATGTACCTGCTTCTAGTGCCACCAAAAGTAGCGAACCAGAATCAACTAATAGTAATGCTATGCAAGAACAAGGTTCTTCCAGTGTTACTAGTAACTCAAGTTCCACAACTGAATCCGTTAGTAGCAGCCGAAATATGAATAATTAATTAAACAGTACACAAAATACTTAGCGTAAAGATGGGAAACATTAACAATTGAAAGTTAATGTTCATAATCTGATCTGACCAAAAGACAAGCTTCTTTCTTTTAGTCAGATCAGATTATGAAATCTCTAAACTAGGTATTTTTTGTTTTTTATAAGTGTAGCCATAAATAATGTTATTACGCGCATTGACTGAAAGCCAACAAATCTAAGTCGCGAATTTGTATGTTTAACCACGATCAGCAACCAACCCCGCCGAACAACCTATTCAATAACTGGGTCAAACACGGCCTGGGCGCCTTTTAGGTACTCCCTAATCTACTAACTAACGCCCCCATTAATCAAAGAAGACCGAAATTGGAATATGTAGCGCGTCATGTAAAATCCGAATTTCACTACGCGTAAAATCGGTCTTATTATTAATTTTATTTGAAGTAGCAACATATGATTTCCCGATTATTTTTGCGACCTGTCGCTGAGTAATTGCGTACTCCCGCAAATAACCTGCCAGTTTATTTCGCTTTTCAGCTGACATCATGCCCAACTCCCCCTTTATCTACCCAGTCCCACTTATAGGACAATATAAGTTTAACTCACTAATAGAATGACTTACAATACTTTATTAATAAATGAGCAAATTTAATTCATTAAAGAAAAGTTTATAAAATATTCAAAAAAGTAATTAAAGTAATCTTTAATAAGTTATAATAAAGTTATATATTACAGGAGGTTAAATTTATTGGATGAGTTACGTAAAATTTTACGGACGGAACGTTTAAACCATAATTTATCTTTTCGTAGTTTCGCCGAAGAATTAAATGCTAAATATAAGTTAGAAGTTTCCAAATCAGCTCTTTCTACGTATGAAAAAGGCCAAACAAGGCTTAAAATTGAAATTTTATTTGCACTAATCGACTACTTTGACCTAAACGAAAGTTACATTAAACACTTAATTCTGAAAAGCATAAAAAAATAATTTCTAAAAATAAAGCGGCCGCAACAAAACATTTAGTTTTGTTGCGGCCGCTTTTCTGTAGGTCTTTTTAGGGGTAGTCCTACAGAGTCATTATTATTGCCAATAAAAATCTTTTAGGAGGAGATTTTTACTAACAAGACCATTATACACAATTTTTCAGAAATGTATATATTAGATTAAATAGTTAAATTTTATTTTAACTATTTAATTGGCGATTATGATTAATTCACTTAACGCATACATCTTTTAAACGCCAATAATTCATTGAGATATCAATTCAAGATTTGGACTTACTTACAGACCTCTAAAACAAGAAAGTATAAACCTAAACCCGTACTTGTTTAACCAAAGCATTGGTGTTAAATTTGAGTTGATGTCGTAGCGCTTTCAAAAGTGTACTCTATATCCGATACCCTAATGCCAAATCATTTTGTTACATAATTTTTATGTAATTAGTCATTATTGTTGGTGTGTATTGTGATACGGCAACAATAATTAAACAAGGGAGCCAGAATTATGGGACAATCAACTAGACAGGTACATTTAATGGGCACAATAATCACCTTACAAATCGAAGCAAAATCACCGGAGCCAATTCTGGATGAATTAGTTAATCGCTTAAAGATTTATGATCATCGCTTTAGTGCCAACGATCCCAGTTCGGAATTGATGGCGATTACTAAGCAGGCGGGGATCGAACCGGTAGTAGTTAACCCGGAGCTATATAAACTAATCGAATTTGGACTACATTATAGTCTTGTCCCCCAAAGTCGGCTAAATATTGCGATTGGCCCTTTGGTACAAACCTGGCGGATTGGTTTCACAGACGCCAAGTTACCAACTCCTGAAGAAATAGTTACTGCGTTAAACAAAACAAATCCATTAGATATTGTACTTGATGGTATCGCCCACTCGGTTTTTTTGAAAAAACCAGGAATGGCGATTGACTTAGGTTCACTGGCAAAGGGCTATATTGCTGACATGTTAGTCGCCTACTTAAAGCAAATTGACGTAACTTCAGCAATGATCAACCTAGGTGGTAATGTTTTAACTATGGGTCCGATGCCGACACACGCCGACCATTTTTGGCGAATCGGCATCCAGGATCCGGCTAAATCCAGAGGCCATTACAAGAAAGTTCTACAGATTCGGGATCAATCTGTGGTTACCTCTGGAATTTACGAGCGGCAGTTGGTCGTCAATGGTAAAAAATATCACCATATTTTAGATGCCCGAACTGGCTACCCTGTTGTCACTGACCTAGCCAGTTTAACGATTATTGCTGATAAATCACTAGATTGTGAGCTATGGACGACGCGCTTATTTGGTCAGCCCTCAGAAATTAGTATTGCAACCATCAATCAAACACCTAATATTGAAGGCATCGTTATCGATCAGGCCGGTAAAGTGTTTATTTCAGCAGGGCTTGAATAAAGGTTAGCTAACATATAATTTTTTTATTTTTCAATCGATATCGTTTGAACATAAGATTAAATTTCTACGTTCAAAATAAAAAGGGCCGTTATTTCAATAAATTCGGACGGTAAATTAACTTCTATCTTCACTAAATATCTCTTAACTAGATTTTATTGTCTCAAAATCTAGTTAAGGGATATTTTTGATTGAACAAAAACATTAGTTTGTTACTGCAAGAATTGTTAGAAAAACGAAGTGGGATAAAAGTCGGTTTTGGCGCATGTTCTAGAGTAACGTTCGGAAATAATAAATGGTAGGACTTTTTGTCCCGGCCGCTAGTATCAGATCACAAAAGGCGCCACAATTACTAGACTCGTTTGTCTAATAATTGTGGCGCACTTAAAACCAATAAAGTTACACTTTAATCACCATATCAAGAAGGTTTATTCGCAATTTCTATATCTAATCGCGCTCTCTCTTCTTGAAACCGAATAGAGAACCGCCTAATAATAATGCACCTAACATGGCTAAAATACCTGCTTGTTGCGTGTCATTACCAGTTTGTGGCAATGCAGTAGCCTTGGCCTGTGATAAGTTGGCATTTCCTTTATAAGAGTTAGTGTTTTTCAGTTGAACTGCCCCAACAGTTGCTTTATCGGCAGCATCCAATGCTGTATTAAACACTTTAGCAGTAGCCGCTTTTTTACTTTGCGCCTTTTGTTTGGTTACTGCTGCCTGCGCAGCGTTGTTTGCATTAGTTGCATCCGCTAATTTAGCCTGAGCATCAGCCAAAACTTGAATAGCAGTGGCTAAGGCCTTTTGAGTTGTAGTAACTCCGGCATTGGCCTCGGCTAAATCAGTTTGCGCTTGTAGCAATGCCTTATTTGCCGCCGCCAAATTTTCATCTGCGTTTGTCAACGCGTTTAGCTTAGTAGTGTCAGATGCCAATGTAGCCTTAGCTTCGGCCAAGACATTCTTTGCTGTAGTCAAGGCTGTGTTTGCACTATCTAAGGCAGCTTGTTTAGTAGCCAAAGTTGTTTGGGCCTTAGTCAATACTGCATTTGCAGCATCCAAGGCCGTTTGTGCCTTAGCAACGGCAGCAGGTAGATCGGCCAAATCAGCTTGATAAGTTTGTAAAGCAGCCTGATCAGTAGCCAATGTAGCCTTGGCAGCCGTTTGTGCATCTTCAGCAGCCGTTAAAACTGCTTGTTTTGCGTTTTCATCAGCCGTGGCAGCAGTTAAGGCAGTCTGAGCGGTAGCCAATGTAGCACTCGTTTTATCCGCAGTGGCCTTTTTAGCCGTAGCAACAGCCTGTGCGGCAGATAAGTTAACCTTTGCAGTAGCTAATACTTTCTGTGCGGCAGGTAATGCGGCAGGATCATTTTGTTGCGTTTCTAAATTAGTCAACGTTGCTTGATCAGTAGCTAATTGGTTCTTAGCGTCCGTCTGAACATTTTCAGCAGCAGTCAATACCGCTTGTTTTGCGTCTTCATCAGCCTGAGCCGTAGTTAATTTATTTTGCGCAGCAGTCAAGGCAGTCTTGGCCTGATCAGAAGCAGCTTGTTTTTCACTTGCTGCTGCTTGGGTTGTTGTCAAAACATTGTTAGCGTCAACCAATGCCGCTTGGGCCGCCTTTAATTGATCGGCCTGAGCAGCTTGTTGCGTCTGTAAGGCGGTCAGACTATCAGTATCCGCGGCCAGCTTATCCTTAGCGTCCGTTTGCGTAGCCTCGGCAGCAGTTAAGACTGTTTGCTTAGCATTTTCAGCGGCCGTGGCAGTATCTAAAGCGGCCTGGGCCTTAGTGATAGCAGCGGCATTATTTTCTTTTGTTGCTGCATCCAAGTCAGCCTGGGCGGCAGTGGTAACCTTCTCGGCGTCCTGCTTATCCGCCAAAGCCGCTTGTGTGGCGCTACTAGCGGCATCAACGGCAGCCTGATCATCCGTAATTTGTGCCTTAGTGGCATCGATAGTTGATTGAATTTTGGTTAAACTATCAACGGCCTGTTGCTTAGTTGCGGCGTCTGTCTTTGCTGCAGTAACGGCAGCGTTAGCAGTAGTTGCTGCACTCTGCGCGTTATTATAGGTATCCGTGGCGGTCTTGACGGCATCTTGTGCAGCCGTAGTTGCCTTTTCAGTCACTTGCTTATCTGCTAATGCAGCCTGAGTTGCACTACTAGCAGCATCGACAGCATCTTTATCGTCAGTAATTTTTGCAGTGATTTTATCAATACTTGATTGAATTGCTGCCGGCTCTAAAGCATCAGCGGTCGTTTGTGCCGCGTCAACAGTTGCCTGAGTAGCACTAACTTTAGCATTAGCATCTGTCAAATCACTTTGTGCTACATTATTAGCCTTTGTTGCAGTATCAACGTTGTTCTGAGCAGCAGTAGTTGCCGCTTCGGTCTGTTGTTTATCTGCTAGTGCAGCCTGGGTTGCACTACTGGCAGCATCGACAGCACCTTGATCATCAGTAATTTTTGCCTGTAGTTTAGCCTGAGTTAAATCAGCAAGTGCCTGCTGATCAGTGTTAACATCAGCTTTTGCAGTATCAACATTTTTTTGTGCCGTTGTTGCAGCGGTATTAGCCGCATCAGCAGCCGTTTGGGTTGTATTAACGTTTGTTTGAGCATCATTTACTGCGGTTTGATCGTTTTCAACTTTGGCTTTTGCTGCACTGATTGCATCATCAGTGGCAGCAGCCTTATTAGCTACGGCCGCAGTATCAGCCTTACTAGCGTCACTAACAGACTGTTCTGCATTAGTTTGAGTTGTTTGCGCAGTATTGGCAGCAGTTTGTGCTGCAGAAACATTGGCCTGAGCGTCCGTAACTGTTGCCTTTGCGTTGGCCTTAGTAGCAGCGGCACTGGTGGCAGTTGTTTGTGTCTTAACAGTAGTTGCCGCTGTACTAGTGGCGGCAGAGCTTGCCGTACTCTTAGTATTACTTACCGTTGAAGCTGCATTACTCGTAGCAGCCGTTCCGGTCGTTGTCGTTGCGGCCTTATCGTCCGTTGTTGGCGTTTTGTCAGTGCTTGTTGTTGTCTGCGTATTTTCTTCGTTACCTACAGAAGCCGAACTTGCAGCATCAACATTTTGCGTATTGATGGCCAAAAAACCTCCGGCCGCCGCAATAGTTCCTGCCGCTAAGATGGTTCTATGTAATTTAGTTTTTGTTGACATAAATATTCCTCCATATCTATTTTCCCAATTTTCTGTAAACAAAACTTGAAGCTTACTGGCAGCCATCTTAACAACAGTCGCTATAATCCATTGTGATAAAAATAACTATATTACTAAATAACAAAGTAATTCTATTATTAAACCGTTTACATTTAAATAGTTATTTGAATTTTTTGTGAATTTTTTTTGAATTAAATCTATTTGGCCTAAATTAAGTCAGTCGTATTAGGGATTGGATCAATTTTATTTTCACTCTTTTAATTGTCTTAATTTTGTTAATCATTTGTTCATCACTATGCATGAAATGAAATACTTAAAAAATAATCTAAAATATTTCTCCATTTTTTTTCATCAGCAAGACGCGTTTAATTCCACTTTAACTGATATTAATTGAGTATTTATAATGCTTTAAATGTACTTACGGACTGACATTATTTTACAGTACTCTTTGTGGGACTGTGTTTTAATTAAAAAGTGAATCAAAAAAAGGAACTGACATATTTGTCAGTTCCTTTTTAACTAGTTGCATGGCAACGTCCTACCCTCGCAGGGGGTGCTCCCCCAACTACTCTCGGCGCTAAGAAGCTTAACTTCTGTGTTCGACATGGGAACAGGTGTATCCTTCCTGCCATTGTCACCACACCACTATCTGAGAACTTTGTGCTCTCAAAACTGGACCTTCTATTTTCTTTGACCTTTGAACACTACGCGGAAACATTGTTTCCGACTTGGTTAAGTCCTCGACCGATTAGTATTGGTCCGCTCCATGCCTCACGGCACTTCCACTTCCAACCTATCTACCTGATCATCTCTCAGGGGTCTTACTTCCATAAAGGAATGGGAAATCTAATCTTGCGGGGGGCTTCACACTTAGATGCTTTCAGCGTTTATCCCGGCCATACATAGCTACCCAGCGCTGCACCTGGCGGCACAACTGGTACACCAGCGGTATGTCCATTCCGGTCCTCTCGTACTAGGAACAGCTCCGCTCAAATTTCCTACGCCCGCGACGGATAGGGACCGAACTGTCTCACGACGTTCTGAACCCAGCTCGCGTACCGCTTTAATGGGCGAACAGCCCAACCCTTGGGACCAACTACAGCCCCAGGATGCGATGAGCCGACATCGAGGTGCCAAACCTCCCCGTCGATGTGGACTCTTGGGGGAGATAAGCCTGTTATCCCCAGGGTAGCTTTTATCCGTTGAGCGATGGCCCTTCCATACGGAACCACCGGATCACTAAGCCCGACTTTCGTCCCTGCTCGACTTGTTAGTCTCGCAGTCAAGCTCCCTTATGCCTTTACACGCTATGAATGATTTCCAACCATTCTGAGGGAACCTTTGGGCGCCTCCGTTACTCTTTAGGAGGCGACCGCCCCAGTCAAACTGCCCACCTGACACTGTCTCCCGCCACGCTAAGTGGCGCGGGTTAGAGTGGTCATACAGCAAGGGTAGTATCCCACCAATGCCTCCACCGAAACTAGCGTTCCGGCTTCAACGGCTCCTACCTATCCTGTACAAGCTGTACAAACACTCAATATCAAGCTACAGTAAAGCTCCATGGGGTCTTTCCGTCCTGTCGCGGGTAACCCGCATCTTCACGGGTAATATAATTTCACCGAGTCTCTCGTCGAGACAGTGCCCAGATCGTTACGCCTTTCGTGCGGGTCGGAACTTACCCGACAAGGAATTTCGCTACCTTAGGACCGTTATAGTTACGGCCGCCGTTTACTGGGGCTTCATTTCTGGGCTTCGCGCCGAAGCGCTAACTCATCCACTTAACCTTCCAGCACCGGGCAGGCGTCAGCCCCTATACGTCATCTTACGATTTAGCAGAGACCTGTGTTTTTGATAAACAGTCGCCTGGGCCTATTCACTGCGGCTGATCGTTAGATCAGCACCCCTTCTTCCGAAGTTACGGGGTTATTTTGCCGAGTTCCTTAACGAGAGTTCTCTCGCTCACCTGAGGATTCTCTCCTCGACTACCTGTGTCGGTTTGCGGTACGGGTAGTTTATTTCTCACTAGAAGCTTTTCTTGGCAGTGTGACATCAGGAACTTCGTTACTTAAATTTCACTCCCCATCACAACTTGTCCGTAAAAGTTCAAGCCTTTAACTCAAACTAAGACTTATTGCTTGGACGCACATTTCCAATCGTGCGTATTCCTTAGCCTCCTGCGTCCCTCCATCGTTCAAACAAAATAAACTAGTACAGGAATCTCAACCTGTTATCCATCGCTTACGCCTCGCGGCCTCAGCTTAGGTCCCGACTAACCCTGGGAGGACGAGCCTTCCCCAGGAAACCTTAGTCATTCGGTGGATCAGATTCTCACTGATCTTTCGCTACTCATACCGGCATTCTCACTTCTAAGCGCTCCAGTCGTCCTTACGATCGACCTTCAACGCCCTTAGAACGCTCTCCTACCACGATCACTAACGTGATCATCCACAGTTTCGGTATTATGTTTAGCCCCGGTACATTTTCGGCGCAGGGTCACTCGACTAGTGAGCTATTACGCACTCTTTAAATGGTGGCTGCTTCTGAGCCAACATCCTAGTTGTCTATGCAACCCCACATCCTTTTCCACTTAACATAAATTTAGGGACCTTAACTGGTGGTCTGGGCTGTTTCCCTTTCGACTACGGATCTTATCACTCATAGTCTGACTCCCGGATAGAACATCAATGGCATTCGGAGTTTATCTGAATTCAGTAACCCAAGACGGGCCCCTAGTCCAAACAGTGGCTCTACCTCCATGATGCTTAACTCCGAGGCTAGCCCTAAAGCTATTTCGGAGAGAACCAGCTATCTCCAAGTTCGTTTGGAATTTCACCGCTACCCACACCTCATCTCAGCATTTTTCAACATACACGAGTTCGGTCCTCCAGTGTGTTTTACCACACCTTCAACCTGGACATGGGTAGGTCACCTGGTTTCGGGTCTACGTCTACTTACTAAAGCGCCCGTTTCAGACTCGCTTTCGCTACGGCTCCAGTTTTTCACTTTAACCTCGCAAGCAAACGTAACTCGCCGGTTCATTCTACAAAAGGCACGCCATCATCCATTAACGGACTCTGACTACTTGTAGGCACACGGTTTCAGGAACTGTTTCACTCCCCTTCCGGGGTTCTTTTCACCTTTCCCTCACGGTACTGGTCCACTATCGGTCACTAGGTAGTATTTAGCCTTGGGAGATGGTCCTCCCAGATTCCGACGGAATTTCACGTGTTCCGCCGTACTCAGGATCCTGAACAGAGGGTTAGCAGTTTAGTCTACGGGATTTTCACCCTCTTTGACGCAGCGTTCCAACTGCTTCGACTACCACTAACTTTGGTAACTCTAATGTTCAGTCCTACAACCCCACTGAGCAAGCTCAATGGTTTGGGCTGTTCCCCGTTCGCTCGCCGCTACTTAGGGAATCGATTTTTCTTTCTGTTCCTGCGGGTACTGAGATGTTTCAGTTCCCCACGTTTACCTCTAAGCTGCTATGTATTCACAACTTAGTAACCAGCGACTAAGCTGGCTGGGTTCCCCCATTCGGAAATCTCCGGATCAAAGCTTACGTACAGCTCCCCGAAGCATATCGGTGTTAGTACCGTCCTTCATCGGCTCCTAGTGCCAAGGCATCCACCGTGCGCCCTTGTTAACTTAACCTATTCAATACCTACGGTATTGTGGT
>NZ_RHNQ01000031.1 GCF_003946275.1 Loigolactobacillus backii | reverse complement strand
CTTTCAACTAAAAATTGAACTGGCAATTTTAGTCTATAATTTAGGATTTTTTAATTTTGTGACGAACTAGCACCACGCGTATTGTAGGTTAATTTAACGACTTAAGGGTTCTAACACGGAAAATGTAGGTGAACAGTATGAGTTTTGATCTAAAAAAATCTATGTTATCAATGGACAATTTAATTTTTGGAATTGGTCAGATTAGTGAAATGACAGGGGTTTCGACACGCCAACTACGCTATTGGGAAAAGCGCGGTTATATTCATCCTTTAACAAAGGAAGATGGTAAGGCGCGGCAGTATGACTTTAAAACAGTAATCGCAGTTTTAAGTATTAAACACTATCTAGATGAAGGCTATACACTTCAAGCCGCCGTATCCAAAGTTTCACAGTATACCAAACAGGCTTCGTTATTTCATCGCTTTATGCGCCGTCAATTAAAGGGTATTTCCATTGTTGACGGACATGATGCCTTAGATCTTGGTTATTTTGATGGAACTAAAACAAAAAAACTTTACGGTGTCATCAATGGATCTGAAACTTACTTTAAACTTTTGAATCCAGATGAAGTTCAGGACATTCCACTAGGTTAGTGAGCAATATTAATAGGCTAGGACTTCTGTCCTAGCCTATTAATATTTTCGAGCATTACTCCAGAATGTGCGCCAAAAGTCTGAGTTCACATGCCAAACTACAGCTAAGCCAAAACCGACTTTTGTCCCACTTCATTTCTTTTTTACTTTAACCAGCATCAACCTTAGCAATTTTTCCTTGTTCAATATAAACGGAAAGAATAGCGATATCGGCTGGATTAACCCCACTAATTCTTGTTGCCTGAGCAATCGTCTCAGGCTGTATTTTTTTTAATTTTTGGTGAGCTTCAGTGGCTAAACCACTAATAGCATCATAATCAATGTTGGCTGGAATCTTTTTAGCTTCCATTCGCTTAAGCTTCTCAACACGTGCTTCGGCCTTTTTAATGTAACCAGCGTACTTAACCTGTATTTCAACTTGCTCGATCACACGCCGATCAATTCCTTCTACGGCCGGTATAAATTGAACCAAATCCTTATAAGTTACTTCTGGGCGCTTAAGGAATTCACTTGCTAAAACGCCATCTTTTAATGGCGCCGCTTGATGTTCTGCTAAAAAGGCGTTAACGGCGGTACTAGGCTTAACACGAACACTATTTAAGCGCGCTAGTTCATTTTCAATCGCCGCTCGTCTTTTTAAGAATTTAGCGTAACGTTCCTCGGAGATCAGACCAAGCTCGTGGCCTTTTTCGGTTAAACGTAAATCTGCATTATCGTGACGTAAGATCAAACGGTACTCGGCACGACTAGTTAATAACCGGTAAGGCTCATTAGTTCCCTTGGTCACTAAATCATCGATCATAACACCAATATAAGCGTCACTTCGTTTTAAAATAAAGGGTTTTTCAATTCCCTTGGCACGTAAACCAGCGTTAATTCCGGCAATTAAGCCTTGGCCGGCCGCCTCTTCATAACCTGAGGTTCCATTCATTTGTCCAGCAGTGAAAAGATTCTTAACAACCTTGGTCTCCAAAGTTGGGCGTAATTGATAAGGTTCAACAACATCGTACTCAATGGCGTAACCTGGTCGCATTAGCTGAGCGTGCTCTAGGCCAGCAACTGAATGCAACATTTTCTGTTGAACTTCTTCAGGCATTGACGTCGAAAAGCCTTGGACGTACCACTCTTCCGTGTCCCGACCTTCTGGTTCAAGAAAAAGCTGGTGTCGGCTCTTGTCAGCAAAACGAACAATTTTGTCTTCAATTGACGGGCAGTAACGAGGACCGACCCCTTTAATGACACCAGAAAACATCGGCGCACGATCTAAATTCTCCCGAATAATCTGATGCGTAGTTGGATTAGTGTACGTTAACCAGCATGAAATCTGATCCTTTAAGTATACCGAATCAGGCGTATCATAACTAAAATGATTAACCTCTTTATCACCAGGTTGTTCCTTAGTTACCGAATAATCAATCGTTGTACCATCTACTCGTGGTGGTGTTCCTGTTTTAAAACGAGTCAAAGCAAAACCTTGTTTAAGTAAATCTTCGGATAACTCATTAGAAGGCTGCGAATTGTTAGGACCAGAAGCATACTGCAATTCGCCAATAATAATCTTTCCTCGTGAAGCGGTCCCTGCTGACAGGACAACACTTTTAGCGTGATAACGTGCCCCTGTATTAGTAACAATTCCTACGCAAGCACCATCTTCAACCAACAACCGATCAGCAGTTCCCTGCCGCAGAGTTAAATGTGGTGTCCGTTCAATTGTATCCTTCATTGCTCGGTGATAAGCGTGCTTATCAGCCTGAGCGCGTAAAGCTCGAACTGCCGGTCCTTTACCAGTATTTAGCATGCGCATTTGGATGTAAGTTTTATCAATATTATGCGCCATTTCACCGCCAATCGCGTCAATTTCACGAACAACGATTCCCTTGGCCGGACCACCAACTGATGGATTACAAGGCATAAAAGCAACCATATCTAAATTAATCGTTAACAATAACGTTTCATTGCCCATTCGTGCTGCAGCCAAAGCGGCCTCGCTGCCTGCGTGACCTGCACCTACAACAATGACATCATAATCTTGAGCATCGTATTCTTGAACCTTCATAACATAACTCCTTTATTCGTAAAGTCGCGTATCATTATGAATTTAATAGCAGTGAGTAGGATAAAAGTCACTCAACTATCCTTCATAATTACGACTAGTTATTTACAATAATTATCATTAAATCTTCTAATTAAGCGCCAATTCAAGCGCGCTTATTTTCCTAAACAAAATTGGCTAAACAACTGATTCAAGAGTTCATCCTGATAGGAATCACCTGTGATTTCACCGAGTAGATCCCAACAGCGCGTCATATCGATTTGAACTAGATCAACTGGCATACCATCATTAATTCCTTTTAAAACATCATCAAGTGCTTGATCGGCCTGATTAAGTAAACCAATTTGCCGGGCATTGGTTACCAGTGTATTACTCTGACTATTTTCGATGCCACCCCAGAACAAGTCTGCAATGCGCTCTTCTAATTTATCAATCCCATTTGTAGTCAGCGCCGAAATGGCGATAATATCTTCAGCCGCAACTTGTCGTTTTAATTCTTGATCATCTAATTTAACGGGTAAATCAGTTTTGTTTAAAATAATTAATCGTTTTTTATTCCTAGTTGCTGCCAATAATTCATTATCTTCATCTGTTAAAGGCTCGCTATTATTCAGGACCAACAAAACGAGATCAGCGGCCGTGATTGCTTTACGTGAACGTTCGACACCAATCTTCTCAACTTTATCTTCAGTGGCGCGAATACCAGCAGTATCAACTAACTTTAGCGGTACATCCCGAACGTTAACGTATTCTTCAATCACATCCCGCGTTGTCCCAGGAACATCCGTTACAATCGCCTTATCTTCATGTAATAAATGGTTTAGAAGACTGGATTTACCGACGTTAGGGCGACCGACAATGGCGGTGGCTAATCCTTCACGCAAAACCTTGCCCTGGTTAGCTGTGGCTAGTAAATCCTCAATTCGTTGCTTAACCATCGTTGCCTTTTCGACTAACATTTTAGTTGTTACCGTTTCAACATCATCGTATTCCGGGTAATCAATATTAACTTCTACTTGGGCCAAGGCATCTAAAATATCCTGACGAATCCCTTTGATTAAATGGGATAAACTACCATCCAATTGATCAACAGCTACCTGCATTGCGCGGTCTGTCTTAGCCCGGATTAGGTCCATTACTGATTCAGCCTGTGTCAAATCAATGCGCCCGTTCAAAAATGCACGTTTGGTAAATTCACCTGGTTCAGCCATGCGCGCACCGTAACTTAATAAAAGTTGCAGAACATGATTGGTGGCAACAATCCCGCCATGCGTATTGATCTCAATAATATCCTCACGGGTGTAAGTTTTGGGTGCTAGCATGACCGAAACCATTACTTCATCAACCACCGCATGTGTTTTAGGATCAATTATGTGCCCGTAATTAATCGTATGACTGGCAACTTTATGCAAGTCTTTTCCCTTGAAAACCTTACAAGCAACTTCAACTGCTTGCTCACCGGATAAACGAACAATCGAAATGGCTCCCTCGCCCGGTGGTGTCGAAATAGCAGCAATTGTATCAAATTCACTAGTTGTATTTGCCATACTAATACCCCTTTTTTAACTAATACCTTATTTTTGCCCATAAAAAAAGCGCCTACACCACGACCTAAATAAGCCGTGATAAAGCACTTTGACTACTTCATCTCAATAAGATAAGAATGTTTTATTAGCACTAATATAAATGCTTACTTTTAATTTGTCAACGCCTTGTTAGCATTATTCTAAGTTTAAGCGCGCTTAATTCCAAGAAATATTCGAATAGTGTCCTTTTTAAACCCATCCAACAAAAGCAGATTTAAAACGGTTCTTTCTTTGGTAAGACAACCACGTAGCGATGCGGCTCATCGCCTTCTGAGTGCGTTATTACGTAGTTATTTTCGGCTAGGTGAGCATGAATTTGTTTACGTTCAAAAGCCGGCATTGCGTCTAACATAATTGGTTTTCCGGTCGCAATCGTTTCGCGGGCCGTTTTATCGGCCAATCGTTGTAAAATTCCCGTTCGCCGTTCACGATAGTCCCCCACATCAAGTAATAACGCAAACTTGGAGTGAGCCTGATGATTTAAATATACTTGACCCAGGTACTGCAGGGCGTTAATTGTTTTACCGTGGTGTCCAATTAATAAACCTTCTTGCTTAGTAACCAGGTGAAACGTTAACTGATTGCGTGGGGCCCGCTGCATATTGATAGTAGCCGTCGCTGGAATCTGTTTAGTAATTGCCATTAAATAAGCACGCACGCCGTCTAAGGCCTTTTTATCTTGCTGCTTATGCTCTGGCGTCATCACTTGTAATTGTTGCCTACTTTTGGGTTTAGGCGTTACTGAATTCGAAGATTCAACTGTTACTTTGGGCTTTGAAACTGGTTCTTTTTTTTCAACTTTGGGTTCATTTTCTTTAGTTATTGACTGTGCAGCCTTTAATTTAGTAGTAATCAATTCTAACGAAACAATTGCGGGCTTTCGACCTAATCCAAAAAAGCCCTTCCTACCTTCAGACACAACTTCAACTGTCACAGCATCTCGGATCACTTTCATGTGTGCCAAGCCTTTTTGGATGGCATCTTGAATTGAGTTGCCTTCAAACGTCGGCATATTTGTTCCTCCTAAGTTCTCTTAATAGTGAGATTTTATGCATGCACAAAACCTTGTAGAAGTCATTCTATCCTCATTGGGCAAAATCACGACACCAAAATATGGCTTCTAGCCTACATAATACCAATTTAATTTTACCAGTTTTTAGAGTAAGGAATAAGGTTAACGAAAAAAAGAGTGAACTAATTAGGCTGAACTCTCAAAATAACAAGAAGTTACGCCCAAATAGCTCACTCTTTTATGTAATTTAACGTTTACGTTTCTTACTACGCCGGGCCTTTTCAAGTTGACGTTGTAGATCATGTTGCTTTTTTTCTTTTTCCGCGCGCTCTGCACGAATTTTAAAGGGATTCATAAACAACAACGTTTGTCCCACTGAAAAGGCATTAGTAACGACCCAGTACACTGCCAAAGCTGATGGTAAATTAATGGCAGTAACTAAAATGATGATCGGCATCCCCCAAACCATAAGCGTACTTTGGATACCACTTTGTTGAGCCTGCCCCATCATTGTTAACTTAGAAGTTCCCCAAGTCAAAATTGCAGCCAAAATTGGTAAAATAAAGTAAGGATCAGGTTTACCTAATTGCATCCACAAGAATGTCCCGGATTTTAATGCCTGTGTTCGTTGAATTCCCTGATATAATGCGATCAAAATCGGCATTTGAACCAATAATGGCAACATACTAGCAAATGGATGAACACCTGCATCAGAATAAAGTTTTGACGTTTCTGCCTGTAGTTTTTGCTGTGTTTCTAGATCTTTGGAAGAATATTTATTCTGGATTGCCTTCATCTGTGGCTGTAAATCAGCCATTTTACGGGAACTCTTCATTTGGTATTGCATTAATGGCAAGATAATAATCCGAATAATTAAAGTGAAAACAATAATTCCGACACCATAACTACCACCAAATAATTTTGATAACCAAATAATTGCCCGGGAGAAATTCCAGATAATGTAGTGATCCCAAATACCCGTACTGTGCTGCGTAACTGGCTTAGTTGAACAACCAGCTAAGAACAATACCAGTGTAAAAAGACCCGCAACACCAAGTATTCGCTTCTTTTTCTTCAAATCCTATTCCCTCACTTCATCCGTTAATAGTCCAGCTAACGTCAACGCGTGGACCAAATTTTGTTTGGCCGCTGCTTGATCAAGCGTATCCGCATGCGGACGCGCAATAACAAGGAAGTCAACGTCGGATTTTAACATTGGTTTTAACTCCTGCAGACTTTGACGAATATGACGTTTAACTTGATTTCGGTGAACAGCATTACCAATTTTTTTACCTACCGAAATTCCAACACGGAAATGTTTCTGTTCCGGCTTATCCATTCGGTAAATAACGTAATTACGGTTGGCCTTTGAATCACCAAGCTCAAATACTTTTTGAAAGTCTGCTTCTTTTTTAACACGGTATGATTTTCTCATGACTGATGCTCCACTATTAATTAGGTTAATATCGAAAAAAGTCACGCCAGCTATTGGTCCGGCAAGATCTGCCTGCCTTAACCGCGTGACTTTACGTCAAAAATAATAAAAAAGACCACTAAGGGTCAGTGGCCTATGCAGACAATACTTTTCTACCTTTACGGCGTCTACGTTGTAATACATTACGACCGTTGCTAGTACTCATACGCTTCATGAAACCATGCACACGTTCGCGATGACGCTTCTTTGGTTGGTATGTTCTCTTTGTTGACATATTTTGACACCTCCTGCCTGCTTAATTCTCGTAAAGACACTTCTACCGATTACAAAACATTATAACGGATAAAGTAGGCCTTCGTCAAATTGCAATTACTCAGATATAATAGCACACCTCACTCATTAAGCAAATAGTACCTTAATAAAAGTTATCCACAAAATAAAAAATATACCGTCTTTTTTGTGGATAACCCAAGCAATACATTTTAGTTTTCTAAAAGAAATACACAGCGTTCTTCCTGTTATTTACACAAAATAACAGGCTGTTTAAAAACAATACACAGGCTTGTGTTTCTCTGTTGATAACTTGTGAAACAGTTGCTATATCAGCGTTTAAAAACTAGAAGCTAGCTGTGGATAACTAATGTTTCACAGACTAACTCACACTTTTTGTAAAGCTGTGGATATTGCTTTAAACAGCCTTGTGGATATCTATTTAGATATTTTCACAGTTTATTAAAAGTTGTGGAAAACTTTTTTATAGAATGCTAGAATGAAGGTACGTTTTTTGAAAAGGAGGCCTTTTTGTGCCTGATTTGGACGATTTATGGGCTAAACTAAAGGAGAAATTTCAATCCGAACTTACCCCCGTAGGGTATAGCACTTGGATTGCGGACGCTACTCCCATAGCCTTAGAGAATCACCGGCTCGTTATCGAAGTCCCATCACCTTTACATAAGGACTATTGGGATAACCATCTGGCAACAAAAGTGGTTGAAGGGGTTTATGAAATCGCCGACGTAGAAATTACGCCAGTATTTCGTGTGGAGGGATCTACTGATAAGCCACAACCGACAATCACTACCGAGATGCCTAAAACGACGCAGGGAGAACAGCCAGCTAGTGTGACACCAACATTTATGCGCCCAACGCATTTAAATAGTAAGTATACGTTCAACACATTCGTCACTGGCAAGGGAAACCAGATGGCGCATGCCGCAGCGTTAGTTGTTTCAGAGGAACCCGGAACAATGTATAATCCGTTGTTTTTTTATGGTGGTGTTGGACTTGGAAAAACTCATTTAATGCACGCAATCGGTCACCAAATGTTGATTTATCGCCCAGAGGCTAAAGTTAAATACGTAACCTCTGAGGCTTTTGCAAATGATTTTATTAATTCGATCCAAACGCGACAACAAGAGCAGTTTCGCCAAGAGTACCGTAGCGTTGATTTACTATTAGTTGATGATATTCAATTCTTTGCTGATAAAGAAGGGACGCAAGAGGAGTTTTTCCATACCTTTAATGCACTCTACGATGATAAAAAACAAATTGTTCTTACTTCCGATCGTTTACCGAATGAAATTCCCAAGTTGCAAGAACGACTTGTTTCACGGTTTAAATGGGGACTATCCGTTGATATTACCCCGCCAGACCTTGAAACTCGGATTGCAATTCTAAGAAATAAAGCTGACGCCGAACAACTTAAAATTCCTGACGACACACTTAGTTATATTGCCGGTCAAATTGATTCTAATATCCGTGAACTTGAAGGAGCGTTGGTTCGTGTACAAGCATTCGCAGCAATGAAACACTCTGATATCACGACTAGCCTGGCCGCTGATGCCCTAAAAAATCTTAAGTTAAATGGTAAAGCAAGTGGTTTATCAATTCTTACTATTCAAAATGCAGTTGCTAAATACTACGATATTTCTTTAGCTGATCTTAAGGGGAAGAAACGAGTTAAATCAATTGTAATGCCCCGGCAAATAGCAATGTATTTATCCCGTGAGATGACTGATAACTCACTTCCAAAAATTGGTAAATCATTTGGCGGCAAGGATCACACAACTGTTATTCACGCGCACGAAAAAATAAGTCAAGAATTAGAAAATGAAGAACAACTTCAAAGTGATATCCGTGAACTTAAGAATATTTTGAAGCCTAAATAAATTGCCTGTGAATAACTAACAAGTTATCCGCAAAGATATTCACAAGATATCCACAGGTGAATATCTTTCGGTCTTTACGTTTCAGTTTGTTTTCCACAGAGTTAACATGCCCTACTACTATTACTTAAAATCTTTTATAATGTAAATAATAAAGAGGAGGCTCCATCTATATGCAATTCTCAATCAACCGTTCCGTTTTTATTAAACATTTAAATGACGTGCAACGTGCCATTTCGTCTAAAACAACGATTCCGATCTTAACGGGAATTAAAATCGTTTTGACAGACGCCGGTTTAATGTTAACGGGCAGTAACGCAGACATTTCTATTGAATCATTCATTTCTGCTACTGATGATAAAAATGAATTAGATATTGGTTCAACTGGCTCAATTGTTTTATCGGCTCGTTTCTTTAGCGAAATTGTCAAACGATTACCTGAAGACACTATGAATTTAGAAGTTAAGGATAATTTTCAAACGGAAATTAAATCCGGTCCAGCCGAATTCACGATTAATGGCCTAGACGCCAATAATTATCCCAACTTACCTGAAATTGATACTGAAGATCAATTAATCTTAGACGTCAGTGTTCTAAAACAATTGATTGCCCAAACTGTTATTGCTGTCTCTAATCAAGAAAGCCGGCCGATTCTAACTGGTATTCATTTAGTTCTTGATCAGGGTGAACTGATGGCTGTCGCAACGGATTCACATCGCTTATCGCAACGTAAAATTAATTTAGATCTGAACCCTAACATTCACTACGACGTTATTATTCCTGGTAAAAGTCTCGTTGAACTTTCGCGAACGTTAGACGATGATATTGATACCGTTGAAGTACGGATTGCCGAAAATCAGGTTCTCTTTATTGCGGGGGCAACTTCGTTCTATTCACGTTTGTTAGAGGGAAATTATCCAGAGACATCACGTTTAATTCCAACTAGCTCAACAACCCAAGTCGAATTTAGTGCGCCTGTACTTTTAGCAGCAATTGAACGTGCATCATTGCTGTCTCATGAAAGCCACAATAACGTAGTTAAATTAGCACTTAATCCTACAGAAAATAACGTTACTATTTACGGTAACTCGCCAGATGTTGGTAACGTTGAAGAAGCATTGGCTAGCGAGAATTTAAGCGGTGATAGTTTAGAGATTTCGTTTAATCCTGATTATATGAAAGATGCATTACGTTCTTTCGGTCAGACACAAATTCACATCGCCTTTACTTCGGCACTTCGTCCATTTACGCTTGTGCCAACGGAGGATAACGATCATTTTGTTCAATTAATTACACCAGTTCGAACTTTTTAAATATGATCAAAAATGCATCCTAGACGGTCAGAATATTGGCCATCTAGGATGCTTTTTTTTGCCATAAAATTACTTTAGAGTCAGTTTGCGCAAATTTTACGTAAACTAACGTTAAAATGACATAAATAGCCTTATTTTTTTATTTTAGCTTCTTTAAGTACTTTTAGTGTCTTTTGTCGAATTAAGCTAAAAACGCACTGAGTCGCATAATTTGGCTATTTACATTGTTTTTTTCTATTAAAACGCGTATAATATATGAGGTAAACAAATGTAATAGAGCGAAGTGAGGGATGTTATTGAAAAAAATTGTGGATCTCGATACCGCTTATATGACGCTTGGTCAATTATTAAAAGAATTAGGTTTAATTGATTCTGGTGGACAGGCCAAATGGTTCTTGCAGGAGCAGCCTGTTTTAGTGAACCAAACAGCGGAAAATCGACGCGGACGTAAGCTAGTGGCGGACGACCAAGTGACAATTCCTGACGTTGGCGATTTTATTTTACGGCAAGTAACCAATTCGGATGATAACTAATGTACGTTGATCATTTAATCTTGACAAATTATCGTAATTATAAAAAAGTTGACGTTCATTTTTCTAAGGATACGAATGTTTTACTTGGTGAAAATGCCCAGGGTAAGACTAATCTATTAGAAGCAATCTACGTTTTAGCAATGACTAAAAGTCACCGAACAAATAATGAAAAGGATTTTATTAAGTGGCAAGCCGAATTTGCTAAAATTCAAGGGACAATTCAAAAAAACAACAGTAAGTTACCTTTAGAACTGGTTATTAGTAAAAAAGGCAAACGAGCTAAAATTAATCATTTAGAGCAAGCTAAATTATCACAGTATTTGGGTCAACTAAACGTTATTTTATTTGCGCCAGAGGATCTATCGCTTGTTAAGGGCTCACCGGCAGTTCGGCGGCGCTTTATTGATATGGAATTTGGACAAATGAGTCCTCGGTATTTATATAATATTAGCCAGTATAAGACAGTTTTAAAACAACGTAACCGGTACTTGAAACAACTCAAGTACCAGCAGGCCAAGGACCAAGTTTACTTAGAGGTACTGTCCGACCAGTTGGCCCAGTACGGTGCTGCTATTATTCATCAACGAATACAATTTTTGGGTAAGCTAGAAGGTTGGGCGCAAAAATTGCATAGGAGCATTACTGACGGCGCCGAAACATTGACTTTTAGTTACATTACACAAATTGAGCAGGCTAAAGATCAATCAGTCGAAGAATTAACTGCCGCACTGCAAAAACTTTTACGTAGCGATGTTAAGCGTGAAACTGAACAGGGCACGACGTTAGTTGGACCACATCGCGATGATGTGCGTTTTTTAGTTAATCAAAAAAATGTGCAGACATTTGGTTCACAAGGACAACAGCGTACGACTGCCTTATCCGTTAAATTAGCGGAGATTGATTTGATGAAGGAACAAACCGGTGAGTACCCAGTCTTATTGTTAGATGATGTTTTATCGGAGTTGGACGATTTGCGCCAAACACACCTTTTAAAGGCTATCCAGCATAAAGTGCAGACTTTTTTAACGACAACTAGTTTAAGTGGTGTCGCCAAAACGATGATTCAGGCGCCGCGGGTTTTTCATATCACACATGGCGAATTAGTACAAAGCGACCATGATTAACTGGAAGAAAGAAAATGGAGGGAACAACACTTGACGGATTCAGAAAAAAAAGAAGAGCGTCTTGAAGAATTAGCCAAATCTTATGATGCTAGTCAAATTCAAGTTCTTGAAGGCTTAGAGGCTGTTCGGAAACGACCAGGGATGTATATTGGTACGACAACTTCTCAAGGTCTACATCATTTAGTTTGGGAAATTGTGGATAATGGGATTGATGAAGCGCTGGCTGGATTTGCGGACGAAATCAACGTCACTGTTGAAAAAGACAACTCCATCCGTGTGACTGATAATGGTCGCGGAATTCCAGTTGATTTGCAGCAAAAGACCGGCCGGCCAGCCGTTGAAACGATTTTTACTATTCTCCATGCTGGTGGTAAGTTTGGCGGCGGCGGTTATAAAGTTTCTGGTGGTTTACATGGTGTTGGTGCTTCAGTCGTTAACGCTTTGTCTAGCCAATTAAACGTTGAGGTCCTTAAAGAAGGAAAACGCTACTATATGGATTTCAAGCGCGGTAAAGTTAATACTGAGCTTAAGGTTAGTGGCACAATTCCAGAACATGAACACGGCACAATTGTTCATTTTTGGCCTGATCATGATATTTTTAGGGAAACAACCGTTTATGATATTAAAATTTTAACAACGCGAATTCGTGAGTTGGCCTTTTTGAATAAGGGTTTACGAATTAGCATTGAAGATTTACGTCCTGAGAAACCGACCAAAGAAGTTTTCCACTATGAAGGTGGCATTAAGAGTTACGTTGAGTATTTAGACAACGGTAAGCACGATCTTTTTCCAGAGCCAATTTACGTGGAAGGTGACGAAAAGGGAATTAAGGTTGAAGTTGCTTTACAATACACTGACGATTACCACACTAACTTGATGACCTTCGCCAATAATATTCACACTTATGAAGGTGGGACTCATGAGGCTGGTTTTAAGGCCGCGTTAACGCGAGTAATTAATGACTACGCGCACAAAAAGAACTTTCTTAAAGACAGTGAAGATAACCTTTCGGGCGAAGATGTTCGTGAAGGGATGACTGCTGTTGTTAGTATCAAACATCCAGATCCGCAATTTGAGGGCCAGACTAAGACAAAATTAGGTAATTCTGACGCACGAACGGTAACTGATCACACCTTTGCGGAGACATTTTCTCGTTACTTGATGGAAAACCCAGATATCGCTAAAGATGTTATGGATAAGGGATTATTAGCCTCTAAAGCACGCCTAGCAGCTAAGCGTGCCCGGGAAGTTACCCGGAAAAAATCAGGATTAGAGATCAGTAATTTACCTGGTAAGTTGGCTGATAATTCCAGTAAAGATCCTGAAATTAGTGAACTATTTATTGTTGAAGGGGATTCGGCCGGTGGTTCTGCTAAGCAAGGCCGGTCACGGTTAACGCAGGCCATTTTACCGATTCGTGGTAAGATTTTGAACGTTGAAAAAGCCAGTTTAGATCGTATTTTAGCAAATGAAGAAATTCGAACATTATTTACAGCGATGGGAACTGGTTTTGGTGATGAATTTGATTTATCAAAGGCACGTTACCATAAATTAATTATTATGACTGATGCCGATGTAGATGGTGCACATATTCGCACGTTACTTTTAACGTTATTTTACCGTTATATGCGTCCGGTTGTGGAGGCAGGTTACGTTTATATTGCTCAGCCACCGTTGTATCAGGTACGGCAAGGAAAAATGCAAAAGTACATTGATTCTGACGAGGAACTGGAAACTGTTTTAGGTAGTTTACAACCTAGTCCTAAGCCAGTTATTCAGCGTTATAAGGGCCTTGGTGAAATGGATGCTTCTCAATTATGGGAAACAACGATGGATCCAGATTATCGCCGTTTGTTGCGGGTTGACGTTTCCGATGCCATTGAGGCCGATCACGTTCTTGAAATGTTAATGGGTGACAAGGTCTTACCACGGCGTCAGTTTATTGAAGATAATGCCCATTACGTCGAAAACTTGGACGTTTAATGGATCTTTAATTTTAGGATATATAGATGATTTTGAAGGGAGTCAATGAAGTAAATGGCAGACGAACCACAAAATAGCCGGATAAAAGACGTCAATTTATCGACAACAATGCGTACCTCGTTCTTGGACTACGCGATGAGTGTTATCGTTGCACGGGCATTACCGGACGTTCGTGATGGTCTAAAACCAGTCCAACGTCGTATTTTATACGGTATGAGCGAATTAGGAGTAACACCGGACAAGCCATATAAGAAATCGGCCAGAATTGTTGGGGATGTTATGGGTAAATTCCATCCCCATGGTGATTCATCAATTTATGAAGGCATGGTACGAATGGCGCAAGACTTCAGTTATCGCTACATGTTAGTTGATGGACATGGTAACTTTGGCTCCGTCGACGGTGATGGCGCCGCTGCAATGCGGTATACCGAAGCTAAAATGAGTAAAATTGCAACGGAAATGTTGCGCGATATTAACAAAGATACAATTGATTACCAAGATAACTATGATGGTACTGAAAAAGAACCTACTGTACTACCGGCACGCTTTCCTAACCTACTAGTTAATGGTTCAACGGGGATTGCCGTTGGGATGGCAACAAATATTCCACCACATAATTTGAGTGAGGTTATTAGTGCACTGCATATTTTAATGGATAATCCAGAAGCAACTACAGCCGATTTAATGGAGGCAGTTCCTGGTCCTGATTTTCCAACTGGTGGTTTAGTCATGGGCAAATCAGGTATTCGCCGTGCTTATGAAACTGGTAAGGGAACCATTATGCTCCGTGCACGAACTGAGATTCAGGAACAAAAAAACGGTAAGGAACGCATTATTGTTACTGAACTTCCGTACATGGTTAATAAGGCCAGATTAGTTGAAAAAATTGCTGAATTGGCACGTGATAAACGAATTGATGGAATTACAGATCTAAACGATGAATCCGATCGTGAAGGTATGCGTGTTGTTATTGATATACGCCGTGACGTATCAGCTTCAGTTGTTTTGAACAACTTATATAAATTAACGATGATGCAAACTTCTTTCGGCTTTAACATGTTAGCCATTGTTAACGGCACACCGCGCACGTTGAGTTTAAAAGAAATTTTGCAGTATTACTTAAAACATCAAGAAGAAGTTATTCAACGGCGGACGGCTTTTGATTTACGCAAGGCCGAAGCTCGTGCGCACATCTTGGCTGGTTTACGAATTGCGCTAGATCATATTGATGAGATTATTCGAATTATTCGTAGTTCTAAAACTGGTGAAGTTGCCAAAAATATTTTAATGGAACGCTATGAATTAGACGATAAGCAAACACAGGCTATTTTAGACATGCGTTTGGTTCGTTTAACTGGTTTGGAACGCGATAAAGTTGAGTCTGAATATGCTGATTTAATGGTCAAAATTGCCGACTATAAGGATATTTTGGCTAAACCGGAACGGATCAACCAGATTATTTATCAAGAATTGTTAGAAATTCAAACTAAATTTGGTGATAAGCGGCGGACTGAGTTGTTAGTTGGCGAAGTTCTAAGTCTTGAAGATGAGGATTTAATCGAAGAAGAAGACGTTGTGATTACTTTGACGCACAATGGCTATATCAAGCGCTTACCTGCTTCTGAATTTAAGATCCAGAATCGTGGTGGCCGTGGTATTCAAGGTATGGGCATTCACGATGATGATTTCATCGAACACCTAGTCTTTACCTCAACGCATGATATGCTATTATTCTTCACGAATACGGGTAAAGTTTACCAGGCAAAGGGCTACGAAATACCCGAATATGGACGAACTGCCAAGGGAATTCCGGTAATTAATCTGCTTGGAATTGATTCTGGCGAAAGTATTCAAACAGTAGTTAATGTAGCTTCAGATGCTGAAGATAACTATTTGATGTTCACTACGCTGAAGGGAGTTGCTAAGCGGACACCTGTTGCGGAGTTCCAAAATATTCGTAGTAATGGCTTAAAGGCAATTACCTTAAAAGAAAATGATGAGCTAATTAACGTTAGTTTGACAGATGGTAAGCAGAATATTATTATCGGAACGCACTTAGGTTATGCGGTTAGCTTTGCTGAAACGGCCGTTCGTTCAATGGGTCGTTCTGCAACCGGTGTTCGTGGTATTCGCCTACGTGAGGGTGACTATGTTGTTGGTTCAGATTTATTAACTGCTGACAGTGAAGTTCTTGTTATCTCTGAAAATGGTTACGGTAAACGTACTAGTGCCAAGCAGTACCCAATTAAGGGCCGTGGCGGTAAGGGGATTAAGACGGTTAACGTGACCGATAAAAACGGTCCATTAGCTGGTTTAACAACTGTCAATGGTAATGAGGATGTCATGCTGATTACTAATACAGGTGTTGTTATTCGTTTCCACGTTAGCGACGTTTCACAAACTGGTCGGGCAACCTTAGGTGTTCGTCTAATTCGAGTTGACGACAAGGCTAAGGTCGCAACAATGGCCAAAGTTGAACCAGAAGTGGCGGATACTGAAGCAACCACTGAAGATCCAACGACTGATTAATTGTAAAAGTTAAACGAGATCGTTTTGGCGTAAGTTATCTATAAGGTGACGAAAGCCAAAACGATTTTTGTGTTTTAATTATCAATTCCCACTTGATGACTGAGGGCCATAAAATTGGAAACTAGTTGAAAGTTCTGTCAACGCGTGCTATAATTTTTATTTGTGAGTATCTAGTTATTTAGATTCTCCTTGTTTCCAACATTGGGTTGGAGACCTTAAAGTCCATAAGGAGGTGAACAGTCATGGCTCAATCAAAGAAATATGAAATTCTCTACATTATTCGTCCAGATTTAGACGATGAAAGCAAAACAGCCTTAGTTGAACGTTTTGACGGCATTTTGCGGGATAACGGTGCAGAAGTGATTGAATCAAAGGACTGGTCGAAACGACGCTTAGCGTTCGAAATCAAAAACTACCGCGAAGGTTTATACCATTTAATTCGTGTAGCAACTGATGATGATACGCCACTAGGTGAATTCGACCGTCTTTCAAAGATTAATGACGATATTTTACGTCATATGATCACACGCGAAGAAGACTAATTAGTGCGCTGTATCTTTTCGAGTAAAAGATACAACGAGTAAATAAAATTTTAAAAAAAGAAAGGGGAGCTTTAGGATATGATTAATCGTGTCGTTCTTGTTGGTCGTTTGACCCGGGACCCTGATTTACGTTATACCTCTGGTGGTGCTGCTGTAGCAACTTTTACTGTCGCCGTTAACCGTCAATTCACTAACCGTAATGGTGATCGTGAAGCTGATTTTATCAGTTGTGTTATTTGGCGAAAGGCCGCAGAAAATTTTGCTAACTTTACCCATAAAGGATCATTAGTTGGTGTTGATGGCCGAATTCAAACGCGTAATTACGATAATGCAGAAGGTCAACGTGTTTACGTGACTGAAGTTGTTGTCGATAATTTCTCATTGTTAGAATCACGGTCTACTGACGAACGTCGTCAGCAAAATAATGCTAACCAAAACCCTGGTGGTTATCAAGATAAGCCAGCCAGTAACTTTGGTGGTAACGCTAATAATAATCCAGCTCCTCAGTCATCAAGTAGTCAAGCACCTGCGAGTGGTTCAACCAGCAATACACCTAATAGCAATCCTAATGATCCGTTTGCAAATAACGGTGATTCGATTGATATTTCCGATGATGATTTACCATTCTAATGTGTTGTAATGATTACTAATTCCATTTAAGTGGGGAGGAAATCAATTATGGCTCAACAACGTAGAGGTGGACGTCGCCGTCGTAAAGTAGATTATATCGCTGCTAATCATATTGAACACATTGATTACAAGGATACAGATTTATTACGTCGCTTCGTTTCAGAACGTGGCAAGATTTTACCACGTCGTGTAACGGGTACTAGTGCCAAGAACCAACGTAAGATTACAATTGCAATCAAGCGTGCACGGATCATGGCTTTATTACCATTCGTTTCCGAAGATATGTAGACAGTTATTAGATCGAGACAGTTTGTCTCGATCTTTTTTTATACTCAGTTGTTCCACGTGAAACGTTTCCTGATTCGACTTAAAATGAGTCTTTTCCTAGTTTGTGCTAAAATAAAAGAAGTACTTTCCATTTTGGATTGTTGAGTGAGTTAATAATGGAATGAATAAACGGGGAGAAGCTATACTAGAAGCCTAACTGACCATATTTGAATGGTCAAATAGTTAGTTGGATTTTTCTGGTACGGCTCTGAATGGTTAAGTGATAGAGGAGTTAGTATGAAAAAATTATTTTCGCAGAACCTACTGCCAGTGTTCTTGCAGAATAATCGGCTGCGTTTGGTATCAGCAAGTCTGATTATATTAGCAAGTGTTGGAATTATTCTGGCGTTCTTCATTAATTTTATTTTAGGACTCTTTTTATTTGTGCTTTTTGTTGCATTAGTAGGCACAACTTTTTATGCAATCGACACAGTTACGAAAAAAACGAATCGCTATATTTCAGATCTTTCTTACCGAATTAAACGTGGCGAACAAGAAGCATTGATTCAAATGCCAATTGGAATTTTGCTTTATAACGAAGATGCTGAAATTGAGTGGACTAATCCGTATTTACAGCAATATCTGGGTAAACAAGAAGTATTAGGCAAAAAAATTGCGACAATTGATCCTGAATTGGCCACGTTAATCAGTGAAAATGAATCCTTTGACGAGCCGCGCAATGTTCGCTGGGGCGATAACCAATTTGAAATTATCATCCAAAAAAGTATTCACGTTGTCTATTTATTAGATATCACGCGTTACGCTAAGATTGAAGACCGCTATAATGATGAACAGTTAGCCATTGGTCAAATTTTCTTAGATAATTACGATGAAATTACCCAAACAATGACTGATAAAGATATTTCTAACCTGAATAATTATGTTACCAATGAGTTAAGTAACTGGGCACGGAAATACGGTATGTTTTTAAAGCGGGTGGATGATGATCATTTCTTCGTTATTTTATACGCCAAGGCATTACAGGCGATTGAAGCGGATAATTTTAAGATTTTGGATCGAATTCGTGAGCGAACCTCTAAACAAAATTATCCGTTGACCTTATCTTTAGGAATTGCCTATAATGATACTGATCTAGCCAAATTGGCTACTCTTTCGCAAAGTAACCTTGATTTGGCTCTGGGTCGTGGTGGTGACCAGGTTGTGGTTAAATCCGAAGATGATCCTGCACGATTTTATGGTGGTAAGACTAATCCAATGGAGAAACGAACGCGTGTCCGGGCACGAATGATTAGCCAGGCCTTACAAGAAGTTATGGGTCAGGCCGATCAAGTTTTTGTTATGGGTCATTTCAAACCGGATATGGATTCATTAGGCGCTTGTCTTGGTATTCGACGTATTGCGGCAATGAATGGCAAAAAATGTTACGTGGTTGTGAATCAAGATAATTTACACAGTGATGTTCAACGATTGTTAGATGAAATTAAGCGCTATCCAGAAATTGAGCCTTTCATTGTTACACCTGAGCAAACGACAGATTTAGTGTCTGAACATAGTTTATTAATTATGGTCGATCATTCTAAGCCTTCACTTACAACTAGTCCGGCCTTATACGAAAAGTTGCATGACCGGACACTTATTATCGACCATCATCGTCGTGGTGAGGAATTCCCCGAGAATCCAATGTTGGTTTACATTGAGCCTTACGCATCATCAACGTGTGAGTTAATCACTGAGATGTTTGAGTACCAACCTAAGGATACTGAGGCAATTAGTAAGATCGAAGCAACGGCAATGTTGGCCGGCATTACGGTGGATACAAAATCCTTCTCGTTAAGAACAGGAACCCGAACGTTTGATGCCGCCAGTTACTTACGCTCGGTTGGCGCCGATGCCGTGATGGTTCAACGTATTTTGAAGGAAAACGTTAATAATTATATTCAGAAAAACCACCTAATTGAGACAATCAAATATATAAAACCCAATGTGGCTTTATGTGCTGGTGAAGAAAATAAAACTTATGATCCAGTTGTTGCGGCACAGGCGGCAGATACTTTGTTATCATTATCTGGAATTAACGCATCATACGTCATAACTAAGCGGCCTGATGGTAAAGAAATTGGTATTTCGGCCCGTAGCTTGGGTGAAGTCAATGTTCAAGTTATTATGGAGAAAATGGGTGGCGGTGGTCATTTATCTAACGCCGCTACCCAGTTAACGGGAGTCAGTATTGATGAGGCCAAGCAACAATTAATTGACGTTGTTAATGAGGTAGAAAAGCCTGCCGAAGATGCTGCCGAAAAAAGTAAGTAAGTATTAAAATTAATAAATTTAATCCGAATAAAGAGAGGTTGTTTAATCATGAAAGTTATTTTCCTAGAAGATGTTCGTGGTAAGGGTAAACGCGGCGAGGTTAAAAATGTTCCTGATGGCTACGCACAAAACTTTTTGATTAAAAATAATAAGGCAATGCTTGCAACAAAAAAAGCAATGAGCCAATTAAAAGGCCAACAAAAGGCTGAAGAAAAACGTGCTGCTGAAGAATTAGCAGTGGCTAAACAAGTAAAAGAAAAAATTGAAGACGATAAAACAGTTGTTGAAATTAAATCTAAGGCTGGTGAAGATAGCCGGCTCTTCGGTTCTGTTCCTAGCAAGCAAATTGCTCAGGCTTTGGACAAACAGTTTGGAATTAAAGTTGATAAGCGCAAAATCGAGTTACCAGAGCCAATTCGGGCACTAGGTTATCGAAATGTGACCGTGAAATTATTCGATGACGTTACGGCTAAAATTCGGGTTCACGTGGTTGAACAGTAGTCCAATTGACGATGTGAAGTATGGATTTTGATCGTTGCTAAATGGCGTTAGTGGGTTAAGTGACAGTGCCTTTTTAGATATGTCTAAATAATTCAGTCGTGAAATGCCGGTAAAATTAGGTTAAAACACGCCCAAAATAAAAATGCGGAATGAGGAGGTGCGCTACTTTAACTCTTCATTCTGCATTTTTGGGTTATTGCCATGGATCAATCCAACACGTATAATGATGGCATTGTCGTCGCGTTTGTATTTAAGGGAGTTTTAAGATGAACAATGAATTAATTGACCAAACACCACCGCAGAATATTGAGGCTGAGCAGGCCGTTCTTGGTGCGGTGTTCTTAAATCCTGAGGCGTTAGTTGAAGCAATGGAGTTTGTTGAACCAGCTGATTTTTACCGACGTGCCCATCAGCTTATTTTTCAAGCAATGGTTGATTTAAATGACGCTTCAGAAGCTATTGATGTTGTGACTTTGAAGGATCGTTTAGCAAGCCAAAATCAATTAGAGGATATTGGTGGCATGAGCTATCTAGGTGACTTAGCAGTTGCTGTGCCAACTGCTGCTAACGTGGCTTATTATGCTAAAATAGTCCAGGAAAAGGCAATTTTACGTCGTTTGATTAAGGCCGCCACAACAATTGTAACTAGTAGTTATTCCCAAGAAGAAGGTGTCTCGACCATTTTGGACGAGGCCGAGCAGGGAATTCTAAATGTTTCTGAGCAGCGTAATTCTTCTGGATTTAAGCCAATTTCAGACGTTTTAAATTCAGCAATTGAGCAAATTGATCAGTTATACCAAAATAATGATGATATCACGGGGCTACCTACTGGTTACCGCGATTTAGATAAAATGACAGCCGGTTTACAAGAAGATGAGCTAGTCATTATTGCTGCGCGGCCGGCCGTTGGTAAGACGGCCTTTGCGTTAAATATTGCCCAAAATGTTGGGACTAAGACGGATAAGACGGTAGCTATTTTTAGCTTAGAAATGAGTGCAGAGTCTTTAGTTAACCGAATGTTGTGCGCTGAAGGTAGTATTGATGCTAGCCATTTACGAACGGGACAGTTATCCGAAGAAGAGTGGCAGAATTTAATTATTGCCATGGGCAGTCTGTCTAAGGCCTCAATTTATATTGACGATACGCCAGGAAATAAAATGTCAGAAATTCGGGCTAAATGTCGCCGTCTTGCCAAAGAAAAGGGTAATCTAGGCTTAATTGTTATTGATTATCTGCAATTAATTGAAGGTAGTAATCACGAAAGTCGGCAACAAGAAGTTTCAGGAATTTCACGACAATTAAAAAAATTGGCTAAGGAATTACACGTTCCAGTTATTGCCTTATCGCAATTATCGCGTAGTGTGGAACAGCGACAAGATAAGCGACCAGTTTTATCGGATATTCGTGAATCAGGATCAATTGAACAGGATGCGGATATTGTTGCCTTTCTTTACCGGGATGATTATTATCGGGATGAGCCTGATGAGGATAGTAATGATGATAGCCAATTTGCCCAATCTAGCGCTGCTGGCGGTACTCGGGAAGAAGATCAAGAAGTCGGCGAAGTAGAAGTTATTATCGAAAAGAACCGAAGCGGCGCCCGCGGTACAGTTAAGCTGCTCTTTGTCAAACAGTACAATAAGTTTTCATCAATCGCATACGTGCCAGAAAATTAAGCACAGCAACTTACTTTGGTAAACACGTTCAAACTAAATTGGTCAGAAAAATGACTAGTAAAAGTAATCTTTAAACGTAACCCAAATCAGTGACCAATTCAGCCAACGAATTATTTTACGCGTGGCTACTATTTGGCCATTTAATACTAATCGGTTCTAAAATTAATCTGCCACTAGGTAAATACCTAAGCGGCAGATTTTTATTTTCTAAAATGGGCCTTTATAATGATGAAAAGGAGGAAATTCATAATGTCAATGAACGTTTATGATGTTTTGCGGACCGCGACAACTTCACGGGATCGTTATTTTGAATCAATTTTAGTTGAGAATCAGTACTTTCCGCTTGCTCACGCGGCCTTTATTCAAATTACGGATGCTAAAAACAATGAAGATGTTGAAGATTTAACAACGCTAGACATTGAGGAACAAGTACGTGCTTACCTTAAAATCCCGCCAAGTTTTTTTAATGACGAGGACAGTTTACGCTTTGGTGATGAATTAGATGAATATCATGAATTAGTAGAAACGGCGACTGATTTAATTGAGGGTGGCCGTTTAGCTGATGAAGTACACGTCTTTAAAGTGACCGATGACGAAACCTTAATAATTAACGGCGACTTATTTGGGGTCTAGAGACTTAAGCGCAAACTGTAGCGCGCTTAGGCCGCGGAATAGAATAAAATTTGATTTTAATATAATCGCGCTTAAAAATTATTCATCCTTTGATGGCTGAGAATGTCATCCTTTAGGTATAAGGTGTTGGGCTAGTAGATGAATGTCACTGAATGCGGCGTTATTAAAATGGCTAAAAGTGTGGTACAAACGGCATAGCGTGACCGTGATAATTTTACGTAGAACCTTAAGATTATTTTCAAACGGCAACACTCAAAATATGACGGGTTACACCGCATTAATAAATAACGGACTGATAAAAAGCTAATTTAGTTCCAATAGCACCCACAACAATAATGTTCGTATTTTAAGCATATTATTAATAATATTATTATTTTGTTCGTTTTTAATATTGATAATCCGCAATGTACGGAATTTCATTCGTCTTTTTGTTGCTAAGCTGGTCATTTACTGCTACAATGACAGCTGTTGTGTTGGTAATTTAGACACGAAAAATAAATAATTGAGGTGTTTATATGGCATCAGTTGTTGTAGTAGGATCCCAATGGGGCGATGAAGGAAAAGGGAAAATTACCGATTTCTTAGGCGAGGCTGCAGACGTCATTGCACGTTCGCAAGGTGGCGACAACGCGGGACATACAATTCACGCGCAAGGCAAAATCTTGAAGTTACGCTTAATTCCATCCGGTATTCTCTACCCAGACAAAATTTCGGTTATCGGTAACGGTGTTGTCGTTAATCCAGAGTCTTTGGTAGCAGAATTGGACTACTTAGCTGAGAACGGGGTAACGGCGGATAATCTACGGATTTCCGACCGCGCCCATGTAATTTTACCCTACCATATCGAACTAGATCGCTTGCAAGAAGCTAGTAAGGGCGATCAAAAGATTGGCACTACGAATCGCGGCATTGGTCCGGCTTATATGGATAAGGCGGCTCGGGTCGGAATTCGGATGGTCGATTTGCTCGATAAGGAAGTCTTTAAGGAAAAACTTACCGCAAATTTAGAAGCTAAGAATCGTGAGTTTACAGAAATTTATGGTGGAAAAGCATTAGCATTTGCTGATATTTTTGAACCATTCTACACGTATGGTCAACGACTTAAAAAATTCGTCACTGATACGTCAGTTGTTTTAAACGACGCTTTAGATGATGGTAAAAAAGTTCTTTTTGAAGGCGCCCAGGGTGTCATGCTAGATATTGACCAAGGAACGTATCCTTTTGTGACTTCATCAAATCCAGTTGCCGGTGGGGTAACTGTCGGTAGTGGTGTTGGGCCAACGCGGATTAATCGCGCCGTTGGTGTTTGTAAGGCCTATACTTCCCGGGTTGGTGATGGACCATTCCCAACTGAATTACATGATGAGATTGGCGACTTTATTCGCGAGGCAGGGCATGAATACGGAACTGTGACAAAGCGGCCGCGGAGAATTGGTTGGTTTGACTCTGTTGTCATGCGCCACGCTAAGCGCGTTTCTGGCCTGACTGATCTTAGTTTAAACTGTGTTGATGTCTTAACTGGACTTAAGACGGTTAAGCTTTGTACGGCTTACGAACTTGATGGTAAAATAATTTATCATTATCCCGCTAGTTTAAAGCAATTGGCCAAATGTAAGCCAGTTTATGAAGAAATGCCCGGTTGGGACGAGGACATTACCGGTGTTAAAACGTTGGCCGAATTACCAGCGGCTGCCCGCCATTACGTGGAACGAGTTCAAGAGCTGGTTGGCGTTAACATCGCAACCTTCTCTGTTGGTCCTGATCGTGATCAGACTAACGTTTTAAACAACATTTGGCAAGAAGCTTAAAGTATTTTTGACAAGTTACAATTATAACGGTTACAATTAAATAAATTCACTAGGGGTGTTCTGAAAAGAACTGAGACGTGGTTTAGGCACGGACCCTTTGAACCTGTAAGTTTATACTTGCGTAGGGAAAGTGACGAAGCTAGCAATTCAAGTCAGCGCCTACTTTATGCAAGTAAGCGGTGGCTTTTTATTTTGGTTAATTATTACTGGAGGTTTTTGAAATGAAATTAGCTTTACTGGAACAATTACGGCAGCGAAATCCATTGGTTTTTACAATTGCCAATTTTGTAACCGTTAATGATGTTGCTAATGGTTTGATTGCAATCGGTGCGGCACCGATGATGTCTTTAGAACCGGCCGAGGCCCAAGAGATGGTGACGGCCGCTGATGGTATTACGCTAAATTTAGGAACGCTGACGCAACAACAAATTGGCCAAATGCATAGTGTGGGTTATTACGCACAATTGGCTAATAAGCCAGTTGTTTTGGATCCAGTGGCGGTTGGTGCTATTGCTTTCCGTAAAAAAATTGCCCGGGAAATATTGGCTGCCTTTCCAGTTAACTTGATTCGTGGTAACGCAGGTGAAATTACGGCGCTGGTGGATGTTGCCTGGCAGGCCAAGGGAGTAGATGCAGGCCACGGAGAAGCTGATTTACAAAAAGTGGCCAAGCAAGTTGCCCAACGCTATGATTGTGTTGTTGTTATCACCGGACCAACTGATATTGTAACTGACGGCCAGCGACTAACTTTAATTGAAAACGGTAGCGCTCTTTTCCCCTTGATGACCGGCTCTGGCGATTTATTATCGAGTATTTGTGCCGCTTTCTTAGCTCTAACCACGGAGACAGTTGATGACTTTTCAGCGGTTACCGCCGCCTGCCAAATTTACGCCACAACGGGTGAGTTGGCGGCCCAGTCATTAACCGCGGAATTACCAAATAGTTTCCGGACTGCCCTGATTGATCGATTACATACTGTTACCGTTGCGGAAATTGAGAAAGTTGCTCGGTACCAAGAATTAAAATAATTTGGAGGTTTTATCAATGAATTCATACCCACAGGCAGCAACCATTGCCGGAATCGATTCTGGTGGTGGGGCAGGTGTTAATGCTGATGTCAAAACAATGCAGGAACGCCACGTTTTTTCCGCAACAATTATCGTTGCCGTAACGGCCCAAAATACGTTAGGTGTACAGGATTTTGAGCCAGTTTCCATTAAATTGATTAACGAGCAATTCAAATCATTAGCGGATGACCTCAATATTCGGGCTTGTAAAACAGGGATGTTGGCTGATGCGGCCCACGTTCACGCTGTTGCCCAGAATTTACAACGCTATGATTTTGGCCCTTACACGTTGGATCCAGTCATGGTGGCAAAGGGTGGCGCTCATTTACTAAGTGATGACGCGATTGCGACAGTTAGAGATGAATTAATTCCACTAGCAACAGTTGTAACCCCTAATTTACCAGAAACAGAAGCACTAACTGGTGGAAAGATTGAATCGGAAGCCGACATGCAGGCTGCTGGCCACACTTTACAACAATTAGGTGCTAAAAACGTGGTTGTAAAAGGTGGTCATGGCGCTAATAGCCAAACTTCCAGTGATTTTGTTTTACTGGAGAATGGCCGCTCATTTTGGTTAAGTACCCCACGAATTGCAACGAAGAATACACATGGTACTGGGGACACATTTGCATCGTGCATTACGGCCGAATTGGCTAAAGGAAAGAGTGTTGAGGCGGCTATTCGTCTGGCTAAGGCCTTTATTCAGGCGGCCATTGCTGACGGGATTGACGTTGGTCATGGTCACGGTCCAACAAATCACTGGGCCTTTAGAAAGGTGGTACAAACGGATGCAAAAGACTGATTTAGCCGTCTATTTTGTTGCCGGTAGCCAGGATATTCCAGCTGGTGAAACCTTGTTAGGTGTACTTGAAGCGGCCTTAAGTGCAGGAATTACGACTTTTCAATACCGAGAAAAAGGAAGTAATAGTTTAACCTCTGCTACTGCTAAATTGGCTTTGGCGCAACAGGCCCGCGATTTGTGTGCTAACTATAAGGTTCCCTTTATTGTGGATGACGACGTTGATCTAGCGCTTGCAGTAAAGGCTGATGGTATTCATGTTGGGCAAAAGGATGAGACCATTCAACAAGTAATTCAGCGGGTGCGGGGAAAGTTAATTGTTGGACTTTCTTGTAATACACTGGGGCAAGTTAAGCGCGCTCAAAGTATTGTTGGTATCGATTATCTCGGAATTGGCCCCATTTTTTCCACAACGTCAAAGGCTGATGCTGAACCAGAAATTGGAATTGTGGGATTAAAACGAGCACTTAGTTTTAATAAATTACCAAGTGTTGCGATTGGTGGGATTGATAGTAATACAATGGCCGCAACGGCTGCAACTGGAGTTGATGGGTTGGCGGTTATTTCACTGATAACGCACAGTCCACAACGCGCTAAAATTATTGCGGCAATGCGGCATCTCTACCCTCAGGTTTCTAAAAATGAAAGAAAATAGTCGGATTAGTGGGCAATTCTTATTATGGCTTGGTGCTGCCATTTCAATTGCGGAAATTATAACTGGGAACTTAATTGCACCACTTGGATTGGCCAAGGGATTTCTGGCAATTCTAGTTGGGCATATCCTAGGTTGCTTTGTTTTCTTGTTACCTGCAGCGATAATGGGCGGGCGCCAACGACGTACCGCAATTGCGTCAACTCATTTTGCCTTTGGTCATTTAGGCGTGCAACTGTTCTCACTTCTTAATGCACTTCAATTAATTGGTTGGACGGCGGTTATGATTGCTAACGCCATTAGTGCGCTTAATGGTGTTTCCGGCCGTTTATTTAATTTTAAAAGTGCACTATTCATGGGCCTAATCATGGCGGCCTTACTTATTTTTTGGTTATTAATTAATAACGATTGGCTTTTTCGGATTAATAATCTAGTCGTAGCTTTACTTTTCGTTGGTTCTTTAATTATGTTATGGCTTGTTTTACGAATACCACAGCATGCCTCAGTGTTAACGGGAAATTCAATAACTTTTGGTGCCGCCGTTGAATTGGGAGTTACGATGGCGTTATCCTGGTTGCCACTGATCGCGGATTACACTAGTCAAACTGAAGAACCAATAAAGGTATCTTGGGCCAGCACGGCCGGTTATTTTATCGGTAGTCTTTTTATGTTTTCAATTGGACTACTGGCCGCCGTTCGAACGGGTAAAACGGATATTACTACAATTTTAGTTAGTTCTGGTCTAGGTATTTTGGCGTTATTTATTATTATTTTTTCAACCGTCACAACGACATTCTTAGATGCCCATTCGGCCGCAGTTAATGTTCACAATATTTGGAAAAAGCTAAATTTGAAGTGGTTGGCCAGTGGCGTTGTGTTGATTGGTTTAATCATCGCTTTGGTGGTACCACTCAGTTTGTACCAGCAATTTTTATATTTAATCGGCTCGATTTTCGCACCATTGTATACAATAGTATTCGTTAATTACTTCTTATTGAAGCGACCATTAAAGATTAAACTAAACTTTATTTTTTGGCTAGTTGGCGTGGTCGGTTATTATTGGCTACAGCAATTTAACTTTATCCTCGGCACAACAACCAGCGAACTTCTTCTTTTGGGAAGTATTGTTTGGATAACTGGGTATTTTATAAATCGATCTAAATAAAAATGACCCACAATAACGTGAAATTGGTATCAACATCCTTACCAATTAACATCCTATTGTGGGCTATTTTTATTTTTCAAAATTATTTAACAACTTTTAATTGTGGTGCTGCAGTTTTGGCCAGAGCAGCAGCGCCACTACGTTGAATAAAATCACGGAATAGATCTTGCATGGCAACTGCGTGTTTGTACATGTTTTCTGGGTGCCACTGAACAGCCAAAATCTGATTATTGACTTTTGACTCAACTGCTTCAACTACTTGATCGTCACTACGAGCAACTACGTTTAAGCTAGGAGCGACAAGCTTGACCGCCTCGTGGTGACGTGAATTGACGTACGGACGTTCACCCATGATTTTGTACAAGCGACTATTTTTTTCTACGGTTACGTGGTGCGTTGGTAAATTACCGGGTGCCGTTTGCGCGTGCTTTAACTTAGCAGTGGGATCTTCAGAAAGGTCTTGATAAAGTGTCCCACCCAAGGCTACGTTAATGACTTGCATGCCCCGACAAATACCAAAAATACTTTTTCCAGCGGCGACGGCTTGTTTTACAAGTTCAATTTCAAATTCATCTCGAGGAATATAGGTTTGGCCAAGATTCATATCAGGTTCCTCGTTATAAAAAGTTGGATCAACGTCGAAACCACCAAGAAATAAAACACCATCAAAAGAATCTAAGTAATCGGCGACATTTTCCGGCGCACTATTTGGTAGAATAACGGGTAAGCCACCTGATTTTAAAACAGCGTTAACGGCCATTCGCGGTGTAAAATCGGCGTTACGCTCATTAATAATATTGGTTGCTTCAGTTAATGTATCTGCAGGCATTGCGATGCGTGGACGCATGAATCGAGCCCCTCTCATTTAAATTTAATAATTGCAAGAATGATAAGCCCATTACTTAATAAAAGCAAGCCATTATGTGTATTTTCTAGATTAAAATTTCATGTCAAAAGTTACGAATAATTCTAGCGAAGCAGATCGATGTGTGGCAGTCACTTTATTTAACGTTATGCCGTTACCAGATTTAAAGGGTCTAGTTGTTAGCTATGGGTGTGCTATAATGGGGGCACTGTTGGGAGTTACAGAAAACAAAAAAAGACAGACGCTCTTAACGTCTGTCTTACTCAATGAAATAGATGGACCGTCGGGGGATCGAACCCCGGACCCACGGATTAAGAGTCCGTTGCTCTGCCAGCTGAGCTAACGATCCATGTCATCAACAAGAAATAGTATAGCAAATAATAATCAGTCACGCAAATCTTTTTTGTAAAAATTTTATATTTCTTTAAAGTTCAATGAAATCACGTGTTTATTTTTGTAAGAACGTGCTTTTATTATAAAACTGAAACTTGAAAGCTAATAATCACGCCAAAGGCGTGTGGTTATTGGCTTTTTTGGCAAAAAAATAAACGCAAGCTC
>NZ_RHNQ01000030.1 GCF_003946275.1 Loigolactobacillus backii | reverse complement strand
GTCTTTAATACTGAGCGCAAATTTTATATGATTGTCTATAGGGTTCACGGTTTTCTCATATCCTTTCAAATGATACTGTAGTGGGTGGATTTTTTGGATGAGGGCTGTGAGCTCTTTTTCTGTCCTTAAATTGTAAATTCAAAGGCACAAAAAATCCTGTTAATAGTTTACCATTTGTAAACTATCAACAGGAAAAAGTATAGAGCCATATCATCATTATACGTCCGATTAATTATTTATTCAATTATTATTCATAAATTAGCAAGCATGTAAATTTAAATTCAGTCTAATTAAAGGACGCCAAGACATTATTTTTGATCATAAAAAGGACGACAACAAAATTAGTTTTTGTCGTTGGTCACTTATTAATTAAAACAACAACGCATCAACCTCAGCCTTAGTTGGAATTGAATCCATCGCTCCAGCTCGTTGAATGGTCAAGGAGGAGGCCGCGTTAGCAAAATCGATGGCGGCCTTAACATTACTAAGATCTTTATTTAAAACGGCCGCCATCGCTCCGATAAAGGTATCACCAGCAGCCGTTGTATCGACTGGCCGGGCAACTTTATGTGCCGCAACGACTCCAGTTTGAGCGGCGACATTATAATAGACACCCTTAGAACCTAAGGTAATCAATGTATTAGGAATACTTTTAGTCTGAAAAGCGGTAGTAATTGCCGCGAAATCAGCCCCTGTCACTGCCTTATGTCCGGTTAAAGTTGCGGCCTCGGTTTCATTAGGTGTGACGATATCAGTCAGTTGCAATAACTCATCTGGTACTGGTTTATTAGCAGGCGCCGGGTTTAAAATTGTCGGCACACCAGCTTCTTTAGCAATTTTAAAGGTTGCGATAATGGGCTCAAAATTAGTCTCTAGTTGAGCGATCACAATATCGGATTGCCTAATCTTGTCCGCAGCAGTTTCGATGGCCGCATTACTAACTAACTTGTTGGCGCCGCCTTCAACCATAATCGTATTATGACCATCAGGCTCCAAAATAATAAAAGCCTGGCCAGTATTTTTACCATCAAGCGCGCTGATTGCACTGACATCAATACCTTCAGCCTTGCATTTACTAATCAACATTCTCCCGGCAGCATCGTTACCCGTTGCGCCAATAAAATGAACCTGAGCACCTAATCGCGCTGCAGCAACGGCCTGATTTGCTCCCTTACCACCGGCCGCCTGCGTACTAGCCCTTAACAAACCAAGCGTTTCTCCTTGAGTCGGAATATGTTCAACCGGAATATGAATATCCAAATTCAAACTGCCAATAACTGTAATATTCTTTGCCATAATTACGTTCTCCTTTTGGGTTGATTGCGCACGTTTAGCCGAAACGTACCCCAGAATACGGCCTCTGAACGCCTAACGCCACATCCGCGATTATTCACTTTATCAATTCCATCACGACACTATGCATCTACATAAAGTTTATGCTTTTTAATCTAAGGACTCAATATTTTCATCCGTTTCATTAAAAGTGGACTAAATTTATACGCTTACTTTGATTAATTTAAAGCAGGCGCCATCAAGGTATCCTTGAAAAGTCACTGAAAAACGCGTAATATATTTCGTGCACGAACAGTTCGTATACGAATAATTATTATGAGGAGTACTAATGAATAACGCCGAAATAGAAATTAAAGATTTAATTTTATCACTGCGCTCGCTTAGAAAAGAAACACGCCGGATTTTTTATTACCAAGCTAATGAACAACAGCTCACTGAAACTTGGATTATTGCTTTGGGTGCCCTTGCAACTAAAAACCCTAGCTCACTCGAGGAACTTGCCAACGCCTTACGACTAGGTAACAGCACAACTTCCGGTATTGTTGACCGAATGGTGGCGGAGGGCTTAGTCACTAAAGATCGTGATCAAACAAATAAGCGCAAAATCAATATTAGTCCAACTGCGAAAGGACAACAAAAATATGCAGTAACTTACGCCGATTTTTGGAAAAAACTAGCACCAATTAACGATATGTCCACGCCAAAATTAACGGAACTATTAGCAACCCAAACAGAACTACTAAAAAAGTTAGAAGGTATTAAATAGTGAGCGCTGCACAAATAAAACATAATCGGGGAATTATGTTGATCCTAGTTATGGGAACTTTCTTGGCCTTCTTAAATCAAACTTTAATGAACGTGGCGCTACCTAGTATCATGCGGTCATTTAACATCACTGCTGCACAAGGACAGTGGTTATCAAATGGTTACATGTTAGTTAATGGTATTATGGTCCCGCTAACGGCCTATTTAATCCAACGCTTCACCACCCGGCAACTTTATTTGGCCGCAATGTGTGTGTTTGCTTTTGGTACAATTATTGCCGGAATGGCGCCTAGCTATCTGATATTAATCACCGGACGCATGATTCAGGCCGGTGGTGCCGGCGTTATTGCCTCACTAATGAACGTCTCCATCATGAATATGTACGCGGCTAACAAACGTGGAACTGCTATGGGTTGGGTTGGTCTGGCACTAAATTTTGCGCCAGCCCTTGGTCCAACCATTTCTGGTTATTTAGTTGAACAGTATAATTGGCGTTCGCTTTTCTATCTGATTGCACCTCTAATTATCTTGGATATTATTTTTGCAGCAATCATGCTACGTAACCTGGGCACGAATAAAAAATTAAAACTTAACTGGAGTGGCGTTGCCCTTTCAAGTATTGGTCTTGGCTCACTGTTACTTGGTTTCAGTAATGCCGGTACAATGCCAATACTGTCTAAAAACGTTCTTGGTTTTAGTTTGCTTGGCCTACTGATTGTCATTGCCTTTGTCTATCAACAAACACATATCAGTAACAAATTACTAAACTTCAACGTTTTTAAAAGTCATAACTTCATCATTGCGGTGATCGTGAACGTCTTTTTAATGATGGCACTTTACGGCGGAATGCTGTTACTTCCTTTATATATGCAAAATGTTATGCATTATAGCGCAATCTATTCTGGTCTAGCTATGTTGCCCGGCGCCTTGATAATTGCGGTTATGTCACCAATTAGTGGCCGGATGTACGATCAATGGGGTGCCAAATATTTATCATTTGGTGGTACCATTATTTTACTGATTGGTACTCTTATGCTGAGTCGCGTAAGCCTGCATTCAAGCTTTGCCTGGGTGACTGCCGCCCAAGCCGTTCGCCAGTTAGGCCTTTCAGTCGTTACCATGCCCATTCAAACGGAGGCCTTTAATTCGTTACCTCAAGCAATCATTCCTGATGGCTCAGCGATGTATACAACCATCCGTCAAGTATCAGGTTCATTTGGGACAGCGTTATTAATTGGAATCATGAGCGTTTTGCAAAAAAATAACATTGCACAATTAATGGCCCAGCATAGCCTAAAAGTCGCTACCCAATTAGGTTCCTTACAAGCAATTAAAACAACTTACCTTGTAGCCGCCGTCTGTGTGTTAATTAGTTGTTTGCTCACCCTAAACTTTAGAAAACGTGACTATATCTAGCACATCGGAAAGGTGGGTTAGACTCTGAACTTGCACCGATTATAGAAGACTGCGCCGAAAATAAATTTTACTGCGGCCTTTTCAATTATTTTTAGTGCTAACGCGGAACAATCTAATTCACCAATATTGGTAAAATTTTGTCCATTGTAATTTTATTTGCCTTGACACACCTAAGCTTGTAGCTACCCTAATTAACCCAGAATTTATTTTTAACGGCCAGTCTTATACACAATATATTGTTAAATTTTAGTTGATTTTGCGAAATAACCCCCTATATATTGATTGATATCAATTGCGATTTGGCGGTGAATGCTTTAATATATGATGTATTAACAAAGAAAAAGGTGTTCATTATGTTAGATATTCAACCTAAAGTTTTACAAATTAAAGTGATCAAGCGCGACGGTCGTTTAATGCAGTTTGACGGCAACAAAATTCAAAATGCACTAGTAAAGGCTGCCACGCAAGTTGATCAGGAAATTGATCCAATCATTAATCAAGCATTAGAAGAAGTCACGACTGACGCCATTAACGAAATTAACCAACGTTTTACAAAAAATATAAAGATTTACGAAATTCAGAATATTGTTGAACAAACACTGTTAAATCACCACCAATACGATATTGCTCAAGAATACATTAATTACCGAACAAAACGTGACTTTTCCCGCAATCAGGCAACTGATATTAACTTTACAATCAAAAAATTATTAAATAAAGATCGTAACGTTATTAACGAAAATGCCAACAAAGACAGTGAAGTTTTCAATACACAACGAGACCTGACTGCCGGCACAGTTGCCAAAGCAATTGGGCTAAAAATGCTTCCTGCAAAAGTGGCCAACGCGCATTTAAAGGGTGAAATTCACTGGCATGATCTCGATTATCAACCTTACAGCCCCATGACAAATTGCTGTTTGATTGATTTCAAAGAAATGCTAACCCACGGCTTTAAAATTGGTAACGCTGAAGTAGAACCACCACATTCGATTCAGACGGCTACTGCCCAAATGAGCCAAATTATCGCTAACGTTGCTTCTAGTCAATATGGTGGGTGCTCCGCCGATCGAGTCGACGAATTATTGGCACCCTTTGCAGAAAAAAATTACCAAAAACACTTAACGGATGCTAAACAGTGGATTGATGGCGACCAAAAGCAACAGGATTTTGCGAAAACTAAGACAACCAAGGATATCTATGATGCTATGCAGGCCTTGGAATACGAAATCAACACCTTGTATTCTTCACAGGGCCAGACACCATTTACGACACTTGGCTTTGGTTTAGGCTCAAGTTGGATTGAACGCGATATTCAAAAAGCAATTCTACAGGTACGAATTAAGGGCCTTGGTAAAGAACACCGAACAGCAATTTTTCCTAAATTAGTCTTTACCTTGAAACGTGGTTTGAATTTAGACAAAACTGACCCTAATTATGATATTAAACAAATTGCGATTGAATGTGCCACAAAACGGATGTACCCTGACATTTTATCTTACGACAAGATTGTTGAATTAACTGGATCGTTCAAAGCACCAATGGGTTGCCGCAGCTTTTTACAAGGCTGGAAAGATGAAAACGGCAAAGAAGTTAACTCAGGCCGAATGAATTTAGGCGTCGTTACGGTTAATTTGCCGCGAATCGCTTTAGAATCACAAGGCGATCAGGCTAAGTTCTGGGAAATCCTGGAACAACGTTTGCAAGTTTGTAAAGAAGCTCTTGTTTTCAAGGTAAATCGGGCCAAGGAAGCCAAACCAAATAACGCACCAATTTTGTACGAATTTGGTGCATTTGGTAAGCGCCTAAAACCAACTGACTCGGTCGATGAGTTATTTAAAAATAACCGCGCAACTGTTTCACTAGGCTATATTGGCTTATACGAGGTAGGTGCGGTCTTCTTTGGTCACGCTTGGGAAAATGACCCGACGGCCAAGGCATTCACGGTTGACGTCGTAAAGGATCTCTACAAGCATTGCTTAGCGTGGGAAAAAGAATACGGTTATCACTTCAGTGTTTACAGCACGCCTGCAGAAAGCTTAACAAATACCTTCTGCCAAGCCGATTTAAAGAAATTTGGTAAGGTTAAGGACGTCACTGATAAGGAATACTACACAAATAGTTTTCACTACGATGTTCGTAAGGCGCCAACACCATTTGAGAAGATTGACTTTGAAAAAGCTTACCCTAAATATTGTGCTGGTGGTTTTATTCATTATTGTGAATACCCAAATTTGAAACAAAATCCAAAGGCATTAGAGGCCGTTTGGGACTATGGTTATGATCGAATTGGCTATTTAGGCACCAATACACCAATCGATCAATGCTTCAAGTGTGGTTTTAAAGGCGAATTTAAACCAACTGAACGGGGTTTCAAGTGTCCTAAATGTGGTAACACTGACCCAACGACTTGTGATGTGGTTAAACGAACTTGTGGTTATTTAGGTAATCCGCAACAACGCCCAATGGTTCACGGCCGACACGAAGAGATTATTCACCGGGTTAAGCACATGACACTGGGAAATGATCAAACAACGCAAGCAAGACAATAAATGGTGGTTATAATTAATGATAAAAAATGAATTACCCAATAATCCTAAGCCAAAAGAATGGTTAGCGGACGATTTAAGCCAGCAATACATTGCTGACTACAAGCCCTTTAACTTTGTTGATGGCGAAGGCGTTCGTAACAGTCTCTACGTTTCTGGTTGCCGTTTTGCTTGTCCAGGTTGCTATAATAAAATTGCCCAGAATTTTCATTATGGGCATCCGTATACAAAAGAATTGGAAGACCAAATCATCGCTGATCTGGCGCAGTCTTACGTTCAAGGACTGACCTTACTTGGTGGTGAGCCTTTCCTTAATACTCAAGTCTGCCTCGCACTAGTTAAGCGGGTTCGGCAAGAATTTGGGCACGATAAGGATATCTGGTCGTGGACTGGCTATACTTGGGACGAGCTACAACAGGAATCAGCGGATAAAAAAGAACTATTGAGTTTGTTAGATATTCTAGTGGATGGTCGCTTTATTCAAGCTAAAAAAGACCTAACACTTCAATTTCGTGGCAGCTCTAACCAACGTATTATTGACGTCCCAGCTTCACTTGCCACAAATAAAGTGGTGATTTGGAAAGATTTAGTCCATTAAACGAACATTAAAATAGACGCTAAAAGTATTGGTGATCAACCTTACTTTTAGCGTCTATTTTCATTTAAGCAATAACAAGCCACCAAAGACAATTAGTAAAATATAAATGTACTTGACCAAAGTAGTTCGTGCAATGTGATCACTAAGCCAGTTGCCTAATGGTACAACAACGAATAACAAGGGCACAATTATCAGCAGCAAGTGAACAACCGTTATATTCCAAAAACCTGAAGCGGCTTGATTAATGACAACAATTGTCCCTACGCAAAGAAAGTGTGCCTGCAAAATACCGCGTAATTGATCTACCGGCCATTTTTTCAAGGTCCCGTAAATGACAACTGGTACGCCATGGCTGTTATAAGCACTTCCCAACGCCCCTGAAACGATACCAGCTAAATAATCCCAATAATTAGCGGCAAGATGCTTTTTTTGTGGTTGCTGACTAAATAATTTCCACAGACTATACGTTCCGTAAACAATTAGAAATAGACCTAATAAATGTAAAACCAACTTGGTGGGCACCATTTTAATCAAGAGAATTCCTAATGGTACCCCTAGTAATGAGCCAGTTACTAAGCGCCGAACGACGGCAAAATCAATGTGCGCACGAAATTTAACCGCTGCCGGAATTGCAACCAGTAACCCCAATGCACCAATTAAAGCAGTTGACATTTGAAGGTTAAAACCCACTAATGCTAATAGTGGCATTGTTACTAATGCTTCACCAAAACCAAAAACTGTTCGAACTAACGCACCAAATAAGGCGATTAAGACAACTAAAAATAGTGTCACTAGATCTCTCCATTTCATTTTAAGGTTATTCATACATTGTAAAGGAAATCCAGTAACAATAACAGGCCGCCGAAAATCAAACAACGCGCATATTTCTTTCTTTCACTGCTAACCATCATTTAAAATGATAATTAGAACTAAATTTGTAATTACAAGGAGGAATCCCAGTATGTCCTGGAATATGCAAGATTACCCTAATTCAATGAAAAACATGTCCGCGCAAGAACGGAAAAAAGCAATTGATATCGGCAATGCACTCTTGGCTGACGGATACCCGGATGACCGCGCCATTCCGATTGCGATTAATCAGGCGGAAAAATGGTACCAGGATGCAACTCCAAGCGACAAACAAAAGTTACGTAACGATAAAAATCCAACCAAACACGACAAACATTCGGAAAAGAAAAGTAGTCCAGAACTCATTGACTCGAACGAACTAGTTAAGCACCAAGAAAATGGCTGGGCAATCATGGCTGAAGGCGGTAAACAACCCAGTGAAGTGTTCCCTACTAAAGAAGAAGCGCTGAAACGTGCTCATAAAATCGTTGCCAATAAGGATTCGGTGATTAAAGTGTATAAACGAGATGGCAGTTTGCAGGATGAAATTCGGCCCAAAAAATAAATGACGTTGCTATCCTTCTGCAATAAATCAAACCACCGTTATGGTTTATTTATTGCAGTCTATTTTATTGGCACACCAAAAACGAAAAGCTGGGCCAAAACTCTGGGTTCACGTGTCTAATTTGAAAAGACGTCCAGATCCAAGCATCAGTCTAGTGAGTATTTGAAAAGCATAAAAATAGCGCGCTATTAAACTTCAAGCGCGCTTGATTATTTAAAAATTTGTTGAACTGAGACTGGTCTCTGTTTTCGAATACTTTCTTTTAGACCAGGTTACAAAAATGGACTGATCGTCGAGTATCGATTCAACTTGATAAATAAGTCATTAAATACAATTTGGATTAGTTAATTTTATGAAAAACAGTTGCGCGACACGTTTAAAATACATAATTCATCAATAAGGTTCCAATAAATCCTGTAATTCATTTGTGGCCGCTGAATCATTAGAAACAGTGAAGTCCTGATCTGGCTTGTACGTCGTTTCGGTTCCATTATTATTGTATTCACCAAAACCAGTAAGTGGATCGACTGTTGTGCCGTTACCAGATTTTAATTCATACACAACCCCATTATCGGCCAAAAGGTATTTACTAACTGGTTTATCAAAGTTCATATTAGTCGTATAACCATCAGCCGTTGAGCCACTATCTAAGCTATCATCAACGCCAGTAGTCCCATCCTTAGACGTATAAAACACTAAACCACCAATTGCGTGAATTTTAAAATTAGCGGTACCGGGATTATTATTATCTTGCACCTGAACCTCACCATCTGGCGTTTGGGCGTACCAGTCACCAGAACCAGCGGCCCCATGATTGAAATAGTAATTACTAACCGCCATGTTGCCCGTTTGCGCACGACTGTCGGCCCAATTCAGCATTTGTTCAGTAACCGTTTGCTTTTCCGCTTCAGATAGTGTGACTGATTTTTGTTTATTTGTAGCTGTGACTTCACTTTTCGATTGAGTAGTTGAAGCCTTCAACGAAGCATTTTCTGCAGCCAAACTAGCACGCTCAGATTCTGTAGTATCACTAGACGAACTAGAGCTCGCAACCGCCGTTTTTTCAGCAGGACTGGGACTTTGTCGTAAAATAAAAATAAAACCAATAAATAATATAATTACTACCGCACCAAGTATCCACGGCCAACGTCGTCGCGCTTTTTTAATTGGTTGATCTTGTGCACGACCTGTTTGTGAAAAAGTATAACCACAGTGGCTACAAAACATAGTTGTTCCCGTATTAGTTGTACCACAGCGTGGGCAAACCTTAGTCGTTTGGACCTCTAATGCTTGACCACAACTAATACAGAACTTAGAATTTGGCTCATTTAAAGTACCACAATTTGGACATTTTATCATAATAACGCTCCCCCACTGCTGCACAATAACATTCCGTTGTGCCCGCCGTTTACTACCTTTACCCAGTACTTCAGATCATTAATCTCGATACATAATCTCCCAAATTACCTAAACACCCATTGCTTCACCTTATTTATACCATATTTTAGACGTTATTTTACATTTTAAAATAAAAACTGCTTGCTCATAACGCTACGTCATTAGCTATGCTATAACTTATAGGAGGTGAAATTCTATGGCGACTTATACAACCGGTGAGCTCGCAAAAATTTGTGGTGTTTCTATTCGCACCATTCAATACTACGATCAAAAAAATTTACTAAGCCCAGACCATTTTAATAAAAGTGGTAAACGTATTTACTCAAACAAAGAGTTACAAACCTTACGTATAATTTTGGGGTATAAACAGCTGGGTTTTACGCTCAAAGACATTAGGAAGGTGATGGCAAATCAACAAAATTATGCAGTCTTGGAATTACTATTGGACCGGCAAATAACACGACTGGACCAACAAATTAAAGTACTGGAGGCACAAAAACAGAGCGCTCAGTATATTAGTGACACGCTCCACAATAGTGAACCACTATTAGAAAACACATTAGACGACATAGATGGCACAATGCAAAAAAACAAAGAGCTGAAACAATTACATCAGCTACTGATTTTATTCGGTATTCTTGCAGATCTACTTGAAATTGGATTATTATTTCTGGGCATTGTTAACGGGATTTGGTGGCCAATGTTCATTGGCATTCCAATTATAGTTTTTATAGCTGGTTATATGACAAAAGAATACAATCAAAATACCGCTTATATTTGTCCTAATTGCAAAACCATTTTTAAAATTGGACTAAAAAAACTATTTTTCTCTGCACACACACCAAAAACGCGTAAATTAATTTGCCCGCACTGTGGTAAAAAGGCGTATTGTATTGAAACATTTGCCAAAGAATAATCAATTAGTAGGCTCCAAGATTATGCTTCATCAAGCATAATTTGTTTAATTTCCGTCTGTAAAACGGGAAGAACTGTCCCTTCAAACCAAGTATTTTTATGCAACCAACCATAGTTAAGCGGTGATGGATGAACTAATGGAAAATAGTTAGGCAGATAATCTTCATAATGCCGAACAGTTTCCGTCAAAGTTCGCTGCCGCCGTTTTTGTAAATAATATTTTTGCGCGTACTGACCAATTAAAAGTGTTAAACGTACCTTGGGCATCAATTCTAATAGCGGTTCGTGCCACTTATCAGCAAAACCTTTCCGCGGTGGAAGATCGCCGTGCGCACCCTTACCTGGATAGTAAAAATCTAACGGCATCACAGCAATTTTACCAGAACGGTAAAACTCATCCTTGCTTAATCCCATCCAGGCGCGCAAACGATCGCCACTTGGATCATCCCAAAACACCATTGATGCTTGCGCCTTTCGACTGGGAGCTTGACTAATAATAAGAATTTCTGCCTGCGGAATAACGTGATAAAGTGGTTGAATTCCTTGAGCAGTAAATTCTTGATTTTGGGTATCGTTTTGAATTGCCGCAAATATTTCCGACGCAGTTTTTATGTGCATGCTGACCTCTCTCCTTTACTCCATCAACCTATTTTTAAATTAGTTAAAAACTTGATTCACCATCATGTGAGCAAATAATCAACATTGGCGCAAGTTACTTGCCTAGCTGAATCCATCTGCTAAATTTACCAAGCTCATAATTATTCTGACTAACCAATTGCCTTTTGCCGCTCTAATCGTTGCGCCCAAAGGTTAATCCCCAACGCAATTAACATCAGTATTAACGATAAAAACATGATGTTATGCAGGCCATTATGTAAAATAAGCCGCATCTGCGGAATTAACTGCGTCGGCAACGTTTTGAGATTGGTTGCATCACTAAGCTTATTCATCATTTTCATCGTAATTTTACCACCGGATTGGGCAACACCACTTCTTAGTGCACTGTTCATGATCAGTCCAAAAATTGAGGCCGTAAATGTCTGGCTCAACATCCGAATTAAAAAACTAAACGATGTAGCCACTGGAATATCTTTTGGGTCGGCATCCTGTTGCACCTTTACTTGCAGTTCATTAAAGCAGGCACCGTTACCAAAACCTTCAAAAGCGGCAGCGACCAATAAAATCCAGTACGGTGTTTTAACTCCCATAACTAAAAGAAGGATAAATGAAATAGTTAACGTAATAATTCCCATAGCGATTACTTTTTGCGGTGTTAAATACCGGCGCAATGGCGCGACCGAACCAGATCCCATAAAATTAGTTAATGAACCGGGAATTTGCGTGGCACCACCAACCAAGGCCGTTGTCCCGAGTAATCCTTGGGCCCACATTGGACTGTAGATTAAGAAACCAACAAAGGCGCCCCAAATTAATGTGAATAAAATAAAATCAATCATTAACGAGCGATTTTTAAAGAGTCGACTAGGAATAATTGGATCGGCCACGCCACGTTCAAGGTACACCATGCCACCTAGGCAAATGGCCGCGAATACTAGCACGCCGGCAACAAGTAGTGAATTAGCGCTGCCGATCATTTCAATCCCGGCAAGCAAACTCACTAAACCAATCGTCATTGAAATAATTCCGCGATAATCAACTGGTTGACTTTGCCGTGATTCATGCGTTGTTTGATAATATATTTGCACTAAGATAGCCGAGATTAGGCCAATTGGTACGTTTAAATAGAAAACCCAGTGCCAACTGAACGTATCCACAATGTAGCCGCCAACCAATGGTCCAATAATCGTTGCCGTGCTGTAACTCGCCGACACAAGCCCCAAAACCTGCATCCGTTTCCGAGGATTGGTAAACATCTGCGCGTAAATAATGTAAGGTAATGAAACCACGCCACCATTTCCGATTCCAGCGATGGTTCGTGCGATAATCAGAAAAACGATATTAGGTGCTAATCCTTCTAAAAGGGAACCCACTACAAAAAAGAGCGCAGCCAGTTGGTAGCTGTGCTTATTGCCGACATGTTCGCCTAACTTACTCCATAGAGGCGTACTAACTGCTGTTCCTAACAAAAATACCGCCACAATCCAGCCCATCATTTCAATTCCGTGTAAATCAGAAATAATGGCTGGTAATGCCGTATTAATGATAGTGTTATCCAACCCACTCATCGCATTTGACAACAACAATGCACAAGTGACAATGATAATATTATGCTTTGACAAACGATACACTTCTTCCCAAAAAATTAAACTATCCCTTTCATGCTACAACTTATGCTGCCATTTTAAAATGCTGATTATTCAATATTCTAATTCTAGCGCCTTTAAGTACTGAAAATATAACTATTTCATTCAAATTAGTCCCTAACGCCGGAGAAAAAATTTGCTGAACGTTTGTTTGGCCTTTTTTCTTCTTAAGTAATATAATTAGCTCATTAAATCTGTAAAAAAGAGGTTAGACTAATGAATCAAAAATTCCTTGAAGTTATGCAGCATGAAGGCCCAACTACCATTATTACGGTTAACGCACAGCCTGCTAGTGTCGTTAATACCTGGAGCTCATACGTTGAGATAAAACAGGCCGATAATTACCTCCTTATCCCTGCAGCAGGGATGCACAGTATCGAAAATGATTTTCAAACTGACAACCGGGTTGTTTTAACTATGGGAAGCAAAGAAGTCCCCGGAACACAGGGACCTGGGGCTGGTTTTCACGTTTACGGAACCGGTGAATTTATAGAATCGGGAAGTGAATATGACGAAATGAAAGCTAAGTTCCCGTGGATTCGTAAGATATTAAAAGTTAAAATTGATGACATCGTTCAAAAAATTTAGTGTGCTTTTGAAAAAATAATTCAAAAACACCACACATTATAGCTAATAAATAATGACCAAAAGAAGTCTGCGACCTATTCAATTAGGTTGCGACTTCTTTTTTGCTACTTTATGCACTTAATCGTGCTAATTCAAGCTTGTCGGCCACTATAAATTTTCTTGTTCAGACATAGATTTAACCAAAAAAGACACATCCACAATTAAACGTGAACGCATCCAGCTAAAAATTCTACTTTCATAATCATTAAAAAGCACTAAATAACAACTACTATTTAAAAACTTATTTGAACTGAACAACTTGATCGGCCTCATAGCGAACTGATTTAACTTCGTCCTTATCGTCTGGAGCCGGCTTGCCAATTGCAACCGCCATAACGGGAACGTATCTGTCTGGATCCAACCCCATTGCTGCAGCCGCCTTAGTTGCGTCATACCCAGCAATTGGATTTGTAGCGTAACCATGTCCCCGCGCAACTAGCATAAACTGCATCGCTGCCAGGGCACTGTCAACCGTGGCGTCCGCCGTCAGCATTTCTTTCGAAGCACTTTCATAAAGTGGTAAGAAAGTTTTGAAAACCTCATCCCGTTTTTCGGCCGAAATTTGGCCATTATCATAAGCTTTATTCCATAAATTACGGTAAGACTTAAACGCTAACGTGTCGCCAAAAATCATTACCATCGCCGAAGAAGTTTCTAGTTGTGGTGTGTTAAAGTGCATAAAGAAGGAGCGCAGTTTATCCTTACCGGCTGGTGTATCAACAACGACAAAGTGCCAAGCCTGTAAATTACACGCTGAAGGTGCCGTAATTGCCTCTTTAATCATCGTTGTCATTTCATCGTGAGAAATTTTGACGGACTTATCGTAATTACGAATTGACTGTCGCTTTAAAATAACATCCGCAAGATCATTATTCACAAATGTGCCTTTTTCAGTTAAAGTTGCCATAATAATTTCAAATCCTTTCTTTATTTGGCTGCTGGCTTTTCGCCATGTGTTTTATCTAAATATTTTGTGATCAGGTTAAGATCAGGCCCCTGTCCATTAACAATCCCTTGCGCCCGGGCCACAATCAACGGATTAACCGCTGGGTGTGACAGAATATAGAATTCATTCTTCTCTAAGGCTGTGAAAATAAGTGCCGGAATTGTGTTAATGGACATCCCAGTCTTGATATCATTTTCTGCAAATTTTTGCCCATCCTTAAAGACCTTACTCGTATAATATGGATCACTAGTGTTGGTATATTTAGCAGGGCGGTGCTGCTCAGAATGATAAAGATCAGTCTGCACAAACGCCGGACAAAAGACGTGCATGCGTACATTAGCCTTTGCCGCCTGTAAATCATACTCAACGGCTTCTGTCATCCCAACACTAGCAAATTTGCTCGCGTAATACGCAGGCATTAACGGACTAGTGATCAACCCTGCCATTGACGCTACATTGATGATGTCACCACCATCTGGTTGCTTCATCATAATGGGAATAACCTGCTGTAAGGCATACACTTGACTCATAACATCCGCGTGCAAAATCCATTCCCAATCACGTGTCGGCAACTCCCAAATTGATCCTGGCACTGCGACACCAGCGCTATTGACCAAGACATCAATTTGACCGAAACGCTTCATGGTAGTTGCAACTGCATTATCTACTGCAGTTTCCTCAGTCACATCCGTCGGGATCATTTCCGCATCGGCACCTAACGTAGTAACCTCATCGTAAATATCCTTTAATGCTGGTTCATCAATATCGGCCAAAGCAAGTTTCATCCCACGTTGAGCGGCTTCCTTAGCAATCGCTGCGCCAAAACCGTGGGCGGATCCAGTGATCAAAATAACTCGATCTTTAAAATTATCCATAAATACCAACTCACTTTCATTAGTAGAACTACCTAAATTAGTAATGTAAATTCACTTATTACGTATTACCTTACGAGAAGAGTATAAGCGCTTTCAAAAAGATAATACAGAGACAAAAATGGTGACTTGTTAGATATCTAACAGATCACCATTTTTGTTAAGCTTGTTCTTTTTATTCGCGGTTTCCAGTGAGAAGATAATAATATTATCTTGAGTGTCTAAAATCTGCTGACGGATAAATTCCGGTGATGTTTGTAGACCAGTATTTAACCAATCTACGACAATACTAACAAAGCCACCGGTAAAGAACCGTACGATAAAGTCCTGGTCTTCCTTAGATACAGCTAAGTGGTGCGTCCGTAAAATATAATCAATATAGCCCATTAACACTGTTTGGATTGGTTCACGAAAGATACGGTTCATTTGTTCCAAATCCATCGTCGCGTAAAAGGAACGGTACTGCTTCTCATTAGCCTTCAGGTATTTCAGCAACAAAAAAATATCCTCATCCCACGTGTGATATTCCGGACTTCGTTGCAATAAACTCAGTGCCTCATTCACGAAGGTCCACTTAAGTAAATCGGTCGTACTATGAAAATGATAATAGAATGTTGGCCGCGTATACGCTGTTAGCGCAAGCAATTGCCGAACAGTAATCGTTTCAAAGGGTTGTCTGCCCATAAGTTGTTTTAGGGCTTTAGCAAATGTCTGTTTAGTTGTTAACGAAATTTCATTATTCTTCACGTGACCGCGCCTTCTTCTTTAAGATTTTTCCGACCTAAACTTGGCAGCTAGCGTAATAATCAAAATGTGCTTCATCAGGCGACCTCTAAATGTTTTAGGGAGAAACTTTTAATAATTTTAAGATTGATTGCTACCTTCACCAATTTTTTCTAAAAATGTTGCTAATTCCTCCGGTGTTTCTGGCTGTTTTTTGGTCACCCAATCAATAATGACACTAGTCAAACCAGTAGAATGATACCGAACATAATAATCGATTTCCCGGGCGTTCAAATTTTGCAATTTCTTTTTATTTGCTGATAATTTCGCCAAAACTTGAGAAATATTATCGCGTAAAATATCTTGTTGCTGTGCAAGCAATAAAATTCGAATGAAACTTGCATGATCTTTTAAAAATTGCATAATAAAAACTAATCCTTCATGCTGAACAACCGTTTTAGAACCAAGTTTATCCGTCAATTCATTAACTATTTCTGCCATTTCATTCGTCAAAATATCTGTTATATTCTGATAGTGCCGATAAAAGGTCATACGTGAAATACCAGCCACTTTCGTTAATTCAGTGATCGAAATTTCATCAAATGTTTTCTTTTTAAGCAAACGTTTAAGTGCCCCTAATAAATATTCTTCAATTGCTTTTGATTGATCGGCCATTGACAATTTCACTCCTTTTGTCACTTATTAGTCTAGAAAGATTGTACTGCGAAAAGATTGGCGGTATACTCTTCTCAGCTTAAGCCTGTTACAACTGTAACATTATTATCACTATAAACCAATTAAGATGGGAGAAAACGAGTATGCCAACAAAAAAAGTAATTGCAATCACCGGCGCAAGTAGCGGAATGGGCAAAGCAGCTCTCCAATTATTTGCACAACGCGGCTGGACTGTCTATGGCGGTGCACGCCGTGTGGAAAAAATCCCAACCGGCACCAATATTCACGCCGTTAAATTAGATGTGACTGATTCAGAATCAAATCATACCTTTATCAATACTATTTTAAACGAACAACACCGAATCGATGTCTTGATTAACAATGCCGGTTACGGTGAAGGTGGTCCAATTGAAGATATTGATCTGAAAAATGTACGTAAACAATTTGAAACTAATTTCTTTGGTGCCGCTGAATTAACCAAATTAGTTTTACCCACAATGCGCTCACAAAAAACTGGCCGCATCGTCAATATCTCATCGATCGGCGGTGACCTTTACATGCCGCTAAACGCCTATTATCATGCTTCAAAAGCAGCCCTGCAGCAATGGAGTGACTCGTTGGACCTTGAAGTGCAACAATTTGGCATTCGTTCCGTCATCGTTCAACCTGGTGGAACCCAATCAGCTTGGGGCGACATTGCTGTACAAAATATGCGTAAAAATCTTAAAACAGATTCGGCCTATTTACCGCTTGTAAATACTCTAAGTAATATCTTAAGCTCAAGCTCAAATATGATTAGTGCAACCTCGGCCGATCTTGCTCGAGTTTTCTATGCCGCCGCAACTGACCGTAATCCTAAGCGTCGTTATTTCAATTCATTCGGTGATCGTTTTGTTGTTCACGTCGCCCGGGCACACCCCAAAGTTTTTCATGCTGCTTCCAGTGCACTCTTACGCCACTTAGATCGCCGCAGCCACAGATAATGTATTAATACCCATTTGCATTTTTGTTTGCATTACAAAAAAGTTAAAATCATAAAATAGCCGTATTTAAAAAATGGTGTATCCAGCCGCCTCAGGTTGAATACACCATTTTTTAAACTTATTATGTTGATGAATAACCAATCGCGCACTGCTGAAATTGCTAGACGTTGCCGCTGAACTACTGCCACTAATTTTGTTTGACAATCGATTTGTCGAACACATTGCCAAGACAAAGATTAAAAGTAACGCCCTAGAGAAACCCAGTATCCGTTTTTCATTTCATCAATTTTATTAAGTCCGCCGCTGAATAAACATAAGGAAAATGCGCCATTTGCGGCACCTGATCCCAAGCTACTGGATAACCGGCTCCGTGGGCACAAAAAACTGACCCCGGCGTATTATCCAAATCGGCAACTGGATCATATTTCAAATCCGCCATAACTGCTTTTACATCATGACAAGGCCGATAACCCGCAACGATACATTCCAACTGTCCCTGACCATGCGTATAGGCGTGGACCTCCTGGGCATAGTCCTGCATTTCTGAAACCGGCGCAAAACCAGTCAGAGTCGTCGGCCCAACACCAGAAATAGCGGTCACTTCTGGCGCGGCAAAACTACCACTCATTCGTTCAATGTCACTCATCGCGCGACCAATTTGATCTTGGTTTATTTCCAGCCGAAATTGATACCAAGGTTCCAACAGCTGACAGGCGCCACGTTTTTTAAGCATCATTAAACCTTGCCTAATTGCCCGCCAAGTTGCTTCGCGGAAATCGCCCCCAACAGAATGGACGATACTGGCCCTACCACCTACAAGGGTAACCCGCATATCCGTAATTGGTGCACCAGTAAGAACCCCCAGCTGTTCTTTGGCTCGCAGATTGGCCAGCACCTGATGCTGCCAATTACGACCAAGCACTTCTAAACTGCAGTTAGCAGCGAAAGTCAGCCCACTGCCACGTGGCGCAGGCTGAAGCAGCAAATGAACTTCTGCGTAGTGCCGCAAAGGTTCAAAATGACCGACTCCCTCGGCAGCCTGTGTAATCGATTCTTTGTAAAGAATGCTGCCTTTACCAAAACTAACGTCTAAATTAAAACGTTCCAGTAGGATTTGCTGCAAAATTTCCAACTGAACTTCACCCATGATTTGAACCCGAATTTCCTGGAGGTGACTTGACCAAGAAACGTGTAACTGGGGATCTTCATCCTCAAGTTGGCGAAGTGCAGCGAGACAAACGTGAATGTCGTACGCCTTAGGATCAAGCGCATAGTTAAGAACCGGCTGAATCACTGGCGTAGCACCATCAACTTCATCCCCAAGTCCCTGCCCAGGATAAGTATTCGTTAGCCCAGCAATAGCGCAGATGTCACCCGCAGATATTTTCTGACAGGCCGTAAATTTAGTCCCATTATAGACGCGCAATTGGTTGGCCTTCTGCTCATTTAATAAAACGTCCTTAGTTCGAAGCGCACCACCAGTTACTCGAATCCAAGTCAGCCGCTCACCTTTTTCGTCATATGAAATTTTAAATACGCGGGCGCCAAAATCTTGCTTATCCGTTGCTGCATTAGTCCAACGTTCAAGACCAGCAAGTAAATTATCAACGCCCGCTACCTTAAGTGCCGCGCCAAAATAACAAGGAAAGACCTCGCGGCGACCAATCATTTGCCGGACAGTACTATCATCAAGCGCGCCAGAAGTTAAAAAATTTTCAAGTACTTTATCATCACGGACAGCAATTTCTTCGGCCGCTTCAGCCGAGAAATCAGTATTTTGGCCCTGCTCATCCGAATTAAAATCAATACAGCCTGGTGAAAAAGTATTTTGTAACTGGTTGAGTACTTGTGCTTTATCAGCGCCATTTGTATCCATTTTATTAACAAAAATAAACGTGGGAACGCTGTAATGCTCAAGCAAACGCCAAAGCGTCCGCGTATAACCCTGAATACCATCCGTCGCTGAAATCACCAGAATTGCGCAATCAAGGACGCTCAAAACCTGCTCCGTCTGCGTCGCAAAATCTACGTGACCAGGAGTATCTAACAAAGTTAACTTAAGGTCCCTGTACTGAAGACTGGCTTGGTGTGAAAAGATCGTGATCCCACGTTTCTTCTCAAGTTTGTCTGGATCAAGAAAAGCGTCACCTTTATCAACCCGACCAAGTTTACGCAACTCACCGGCCCGGTAAAGCAATGCTTCCGAAAGCGTTGTTTTACCGGCATCAACGTGGGCAATAATTCCTGCAACGATGTGCTTCATGGTTGGACTCTCCTTTTCTACAGGATAAAAATTCATTCAATTACGCAACTTTTGGATAATCATCAATTTCTGTTTCGTGCATAATCGTAAGACTGCATGAATTTCATATAAATACTTTTTATACTAACATCAATCATGTTGTCCAATCACTCAATTATGCGCTACTTAACGCGCCAAACGTCATCAGCTCCGCATTATTGTATAAAACATTCACACGCTTAAAGCTTTCTATAACTAAACTGTAGCACTTGTGATTGGAATGTAATTATCGTTTTTAACTATAGTTTTAATACACGGCAGATTGTAAAAATTCTGCAAATATTGCTAAGTCCTTGAGTTTTTATAAAAGACTCTAATAGTGTTTTAAGGCCCAAATAGTTAAACGACATTGCGTTCGTAAAACAATTAATTCATCAGTTATGGCCTGAGACAGGCATCTATTAGGCATAAAACAACCTAAAATTCGGTTATTATCTATTATTCGCTGATCTTTTTAATCGGTATGGCCATATTAACCCTAACCCGTTGACGTTTAATACAAAAAATGTATAGGGACCAACAATTTGATCCTTATACATCATTTTATTGATACCATTTAGAAATCTCATCAATACATTTTCGTACCTAAGGCAATGTGTGCCCGCCAGCCAAGTATAGTGCATACCACTCTTGACGTGAAAGCTGTACTTCGTTTGCTTCCAAAATATCACTTAAATGTTGTGGATTAGTTGTGCCGGCAATCATTTGAATATGTGCAGGATGACGCAAAATCCAAGCAGTCGCAATGGCAGTCTTAGACACTCCGTGAATTTTTGCAATTTGATCCAATACCTTATTAACCTGAGGTATTTCCGGATTATCAGTAATCAGACCGTGAAATTGCCACTGACCATTAATAAATCCGCCATTAACTGGTCCCTCATACTGAAGTGGTGACCAGGCCTGAAGTGTAATTTTATTCTTCTGTGAATAAGGTAATAACCCACCATCATGATCTATGCTTAGTGAATCTTTCATGTTTGTATGAATACCAAAATCGATCATACCTGTATGCATCAGACTAAATTGAACCTGATCAACTAATAATGGCCGATTTAGGGCACTTTGTAGAAACTCAATCTGAAAGGTATTCATATTTGAAACACCAAACTCGCGGACTTTTCCACTTTGCCTTAGTTGATTAAACGCAGATGAAATTTCGGCAGGCTCCATTAATGGATCAGGTCGATGGAGTAATAAAACATCCAAATAATCCGTTTGAAGACGCCTCAAAATACCATCCACACTATTCAAAATATGTTCTTTGGAAAAGTCATAGCCAAAGTCAGTCAGTCCAACCTTAGATTGGATAATCAAATCTTCGCGCTTAATGCTAGACTGCTTTAACGCCTGACCAAATATGCGCTCTGATTGACCACCGCCATAAACATCAGCAAAATCAAAAAAATTAATACCATTATCGATTTCAACCTGCATTAACTTCTGCATTTGAGCTAAATTAAGACTAGCATACCTCATACCACCTGCCGCAATGTTTGAAACCATAATGTTACTTGAACCCAATGGAAATAATTTCATTACAAAATTCTCCTCATATTAACTAATTTAAAACACAGTATAGGTCTGATCACTAAATTAAGCAGTTAATTTGCTCACCTAAATTCTAGAAATGTAGTGTTACATCAACACTTATTTTCAGAAATTCTGTTGATCCATATTCTGATTTTAAAAAATTTAGTTAATATTTTAAGGAATACGATAGGTGGTCGATTACGAAACTCCACTATCCTCTAAAAAAGCAGCAACGCAAATTACCAGAAGTCCGTCATACTATCCATAAGTTGTAAATATTCAATACCGAATTCAATATCATCCTTTATCTCTGCTCTGGCCTGTTCAGCATCAACCTGACTAATTTCACCTGCAACTTCCATGAATTTTATAAATTTCTTGATTGAAGTTGCATTGGTCTTGATTTCACTTGCTGAATAAGCAATTTTGCGCGGAAACCAATCAGCCAAATATGGTTGCACGGCATCAACTGTTGTTAAAGGCGTTTTGATCGTATCAAATAACATAAATTCATTAATAAATAATTCAATATTCTTGACATGTTTTTTAGCGGTTTTTTCAGTTAATCCAGTCGAGTTTATCAAGTAATTTTTAAACTCTGCCAAAAGTAAAGCATTGTTAGCCAGAACCTTGGCCCCAATTTGCTCATAAAGGTGACCGTCGCCAGCAAATAGTGCTTCACTATCTTGATATTTATCCCATTGATGATAATCTAGCCAAGTTCTGTCGACATGATATTCACTTACCTGCATTTCGGCAGCGTTAACCTTAGTGATCGATAACCCAGTAGCAAATGCATTAGCGACTGAATCTTTAGCAAACGCGTAGTCCTTCTGGCTAAATGGAATCTGCATTAAATAGTCCATTAATTTAGTCTGAATTAATTTGGTTCGATCAATTAGGCGGCCTTCTTTAACCATTAAAATCATATTAGTCACCGCGCCTGTTACTTGACGGTTAAACCCAGCGTTTAGCCTAACTGCTCCCGCTAATTCAAAATACGCGGCAATATCTTCAGGTGCGACACCAACAAGTAAGAACGCTTCGCGAATACCATCATTAATATATTGCTCTAAATTAACTTTGTTTTTGGCGTTAATATCATATAAAGCAACTGCGGCGTAGGTCAAATCATTAACCAGTAAAACAACCTTTTTCCGGTTCACCAAGTAGTAATTTGCGTGCCAAGAAAATAATGGATTTACCGTGGCAAAACGCTTAGCCATTGCGGCATCTTCCACTTTAACTAATTTATTAAAAATCGGTAATGCCTTTTTCGTTGGATTAATGATCATTACACTAACTCCTTGCAGTTTATTTTGTATAAATTGATGCAATTTCATTATTTATGATACGGACTTGCATCTCACTTTGCCCTGCGGTATGAAAATAGGTAGGGCTTAGTAACTAAACCACAATTTTAGCCTAATATGTCTTAATAACCTTCAGGTAGGTCGTATTAGTCCACCCAAATATTTGTGTCCCGTTAGCATCAGCAACAACTACTCGTTTCCAATGCCGTTTAGTCTGGACTACTTTTACAACCGTTCCTTCTCCCAAAACGTTTATAATTTTAGCATGTTGCTTGGGCCGATTTCTTAACGTCAGACCATCAACCCTAACTGTACGATAAGCATGCTTGGGTTGCTTGGGATTTATTCCGTTACCTTCAATAACCAAATCTGTATAATTTCCAAGATCAACCTGTAACCATTGATTAATTGACTGACCGATCGGTGTTGCCCCCAATATTGGTTCAATTAATAAAGGTAATAAAAGTAAAAGAATTTGTTGAAAAAATATCCGACCTTTATGGCTAAGCTTACTAATATTTCCAGTTTTAAATGATTCAGCAACTTCTTTTGCCACTTGTTTGTCTATCGTCGTTTCTGAATTTGCGTCATCTTCTGGCAGATTTTCAGTAAATTCATTAAAAGCATTATTCAATTTATCAGTTTGTTCAGTATTTAGGTTGGAAAGTATTTTATTAAGTGTTGGCTGTAAGGTCGCGCCTCTAAGCAAGGCTGAATTAGTCGCAACAATCCCCATTTGGTCAGCTATATGTAGTTGGCCAAGTTGCCGTGCAGCTATTTTGGATAAGGTTGGTGAAGCGAAGGTCGTTTGGAATACTTTAGCTTTATCGTTGACTACAGATTGCAAAGCTCCAGATAACCCTGACTTAACTCCAAACTTATTCCATACAGAATTATGCTCCATTGCCTTGATCGACTGTAATGCACTTTTTTGGAGGCCAGAAACACCCATCAATTTTAAAGTATGACTAAGCTGATCATTAGGTAAAATTATAGCACCTGCTGCTATTTTCGGTAACGATTTCATTGCTCCAGTCGAATTCAAGCTTCTAGATAAACCATTAGCCCACTTAACTTCAGGCATGAGTGATATTTTCGTAAAAGCACTTTCCCACCTCGATCCAGAAACGATTCCAACTTGTGCAGAGGTACTTTTCATATTTAACGTATTGATAATATTTTTGTAGTTTTCATTTGCTGCATTAATAAGCCCCGTAGTATTAGGATGTTCAGTGACCATGCTACCCCTCCTCGTAATAAAATATTTCTTAAATTCATTATAGCACGTATGTTCCCCAGACATTCAAACCCGTTTTCCCGGCGTTGGTGAAGGATACAGGCAAAATCATTAGATTGTTGATAAGCCAGATTATTCATATAATAAATATATTTAATACTATTACCGGGAAAACGGGTTTTCATAAAAATAGTGCTAGGGTGGCAGCCCAAACTGCCGCCCGTCAAAGAATAATCCGACATTAGGTCCAGGTTCGGACTACTGCCACTAGTTTAGCTAGATGAAAAAATTTATTTGGCACGACAGGTATGTTATCTATCTAAAATCAATTTAGATAGTGGCACATAAACTTTTCTCATCGGCAAAGACAAGAACCTGCAACAAGCTTTTCAGGGCTTGCCACAGGTTCTTTTTCTAACTTATTCAGTTGAGTCCAAGACATCGATTTCGACCTCTATGTCAGCTTCTGTCATGGCATCAGCACTAGGTAAGAATTTACTTTTCGGCTGAGATGTTTTATCAATTTCTTCCATTCATCAAGCATTGTTGTTTGGTTTAGTGCCATAAATTGTGGCTTATAATCCAATGGTAAGAGCAACGTATATACAGTTGCGCGATCGTAGTCCGCCATTCTAACTCGTCTCGTTTGTCGATCAGGCTCATAACTTAGAAGTCTATAACATCCTTAATGATAAAAAGCGTCAACTATCCTCATTATTTCATATATACTGAAGCTAACATTATGAAAGGAAAGCGCATATGCCACAAACAACTAATAATAGTTTAACCCGTTTCAAAAATGCTTTTGCGAGCTTGTTGATTAGTCGGCCGCTCTCAACGATTACAGTACAAGACATTGTACGTAAAGCTGGCGTTAATCGTTCCACCTTTTACCGCCATTTCTTAGATCTAGATGACTTTTTAGATTGGCTGGAAGAAGAAATGCTAGTTGAAATTACGACTCATTTTCAGTTAAGCGAAAATAAAAACATTGATTTTACACAATTTTACCAATATACAAACGAAAATCGCATTCTACTTCAAGGATTCTTGGAAACAAATCGCTGGAATCATTTTATTGACCGTTTACAAACAATCGTTTTAAAAAATTATTTAAAGCTACTTTCCACTCAAGCCACAACAATTCCAATTGAGATTCAAGTGCAGTTTTTTATTGGTGGTCATATAAACCTTTTTAAATGGTGGCTTGATCAAGAAAATCCCCCTACTCCAGAAAAAATGGCAACGTATCATCAAAAATTAAGTCAACCTCGTTAATGCAACACATTTCGTGAGATGTGTTGTTCTTTTTAAATCAATTTGCAATTATCATGATCTTATTAAATCAAAGGATCTGATTCTAAATGCAAATTAAAACAAACGATAATACGCTCTTAAACGTTAATAAAGTTGGTCATGGCCCCATTTTGATTCTTATCCCAGGAGCAAATGGGACTGGTGATATCTTCTACACAACTGCAGAAACTTTAAAAAATAACTTTACAGTCATTACCTATGACCGACGTGGCTATGGAAAAACAGTTGTACCTACACCACTACCCGCGAACGCATCCGATCCAGATAGTAACTATCGAATTGACAAAGACGTTGATGATATTTTCGCGCTTGCAGATACATTCAGCCCTAATGAACCAGTTTATTTAATGGGTTCCTCATCTGGTTCGATTGTCGCAGAAAAAGCCTTTTCTAAAAACCCGAACCACTTTGTTAAAGTGTCGATCCATGAAAGTCCATTGGCTACTGTCATCGATGATGGTGGTCAGTTCAAAAAAGAATCCGCACAAATCGTTCAAAAGGTTTTAGACGGTAACTTCGGTGCTATCTCTGATTTATTCGTTGATCAAATGCACATTCAACCCTTAGATGCTAAAATGATGGGCCTAGCAACTGACTCAAAACCAGATCCGGCCAAAATGAAATCAATATTATTTTGGCTGAAATATGAATCCGCACAGTATACGAGCCAAGTTATTGATTGGAATATTTTTAAGAACAACTCAGAAAAAGTTATTTTACTCAACGGAACTGATTCAACCGGATTCTTTCCACAAACGGTTAACCAAGCAATCAGTAAAAAAATTGATGTTCCAATTACAATGATTTCCGGAGGGCACCTAGGATACGCGCAAAAACCAGAGAAATTTGCGGATACCTTAACAGATGCACTGCTCAAATAAAATATAGATGTAATACATGGACAAATGATTAAGTAGTTGTCCGTTTGTTCGTAATTTTCGAGGTATAGAGTCGTATTTTAGAGCCATTGATTCATGAAATTCGTTACTTTTTGACACAAAGAGATTATATAGAGATTAAATAGGCGCCCTCCCGCAAAAGGAGTGGCGTCTATTTACTTATCTTAGTCTAATATATCCAGATAAGTCCCGTTATATCGGCAATCTTTCCAAAAACCGCATCACTTATGATATGGAGACCCCTATCGATCCGGCCTGCGGTTAATATCACGAAAAAACCGCATCACTTATGATATGGACTTCCTTCATTAATCATAAACGCCCGGTAAATCTGCTCAATCAAAACCAGCCGCATTAGTTGGTGGGGTAAGGTCAGCTTTCCAAAAGACAATTGATCGTCACTGCGTTTTAAAACTTCTGGTGATAAGCCTAATGAACCGCCAATAACGAAAGTGATGTCCGAATGACCGTAAGTCGTCAATTGATCAAACTCTGCGGCAAATTGTTCTGAGGCGCGCTGCTTACCTTGAATCGCCAATGCATAAACGTATTCTTTAGCCTTAATTTTAGCAAGAATTCGCTCCCCTTCCTTGTGCTTAACTTCAATCATCTCGGCATCGCTTAATTTTTCCGGTGCTTTTTCGTCAGGTACTTCAATAATTTGTAACTTGCAGAAGCTATCTAACCGCTTGGCGTACTCGGCAATACCCTGTTTAAGGTACTTTTCCTTCAATTTACCCACACCAATTATTTTAATATTCATTCGTGCTTGTCCTCCATTTGAGAATTTACTATCCAAATAACATCCTAGCGCGCTAGCTCAAAAAAAGCGTCGCTAAACAAAAATTATAACCTATTTTTTATTAAGCTGTGGATGAGCGGGCAATGTTACCCACCGTAAATAACAGGTTATCCACAAAAGTTATCCACATGTACACAACTCGTAAATCAAAATGTTGGGGGTCAAAATAATTCGACCACAAAATACTGATTTTAGAAAAAATTAATTTTTTTCGTAAAAAAGTTATCCCCAAAAATTAAAGCGTTCGTTAAGTTAGCGCTTGCGTTCTATAAAACTTATTATACCAGACTTTAAGTCCTAACTTAATCTAAATAATTACAAGTTATCAACAAGCACAAATTCAAACTGTGGATAACATAAAAACAAAAAATAGCGGTATTCTAGCAATTATTAGTTATCCACAGCTGTGTACAAAGCTGTTAACAACCCTTATGAACATTGACAAATCTATTTCTTAACATTACTTAATGTTCGTTTTTACCCAATTGATTACGAAAGACTATTAAATTAGCGAAAAATCGTCTAATCAATTTTTACTTTAACGAATAATTACTATTTGCTAATCTAAAAACTAGTGATTTTTACCCAATTACCCGCTTAAACCTAATTTGGCGTAAGCATCAGATAATCTTGCTAAAAAATCCGAATTCACTATTTTGATATCAGCGCGCCAGACTATTTGAATAACTCTAAAAAATCCGTTTTGAGCACAAAAAAACTAGTCGTAAAAATAACGACTAGTTTTTTATACCGCCACATCAGTGTTTTGGCGTTACAATGGGCGTTTTGAGCTAATAATTTTCAATTGCGGAGTAGAATCTAACCACTTTTATTAGTATTTTCCTGATTAGTGTAAACGTGTTTGAAAAAGCAGATTCCTGCGGTTGCCATGTTTCAACTTGGCGGTTTTCGCCTTGCTAGTTCTTGCGGTGACCGAGACGAATTGAGTCGAGGAAACACAGTTATGGACTTTATAACTGTGTTCCTTGTTTTTGCCACAAGAATAGACAACATTCGAAGCATCCTAAGTTATTTGCGATCTTTGCAAATAACTAACCGTAATTACGAAGTAGTAGTTGAATGGACAACGTATGAAGCATCAAGATTATTAGCGATTTAGGCTAATAATCCTCAATTGCGGAATAGTAGCTACAACAGCCAAATCACCTTTTTCAAAGGTAATTCGGCTGTTTAGGCTGCGACTTGGACTTCGGTTTATCCTAGTCCGATCGACATCGTTAGTAATCCTCAGAATCTAACCGCTTTTCCAAACACTCCCCTCAGTTAATCAGTAATATCTAACTGACTAGTGTTCTCCGATAATTTAATTGAGCCAGATTTTTCTTGTCCATCATGATAGTACTTAACGCTAACAGTATCACCGACATTATGATTATATAGTTCAGAACGCAAATCGGCGCTACTGTCTACTTTCTTACCGGCCAATTGCGTGATCACATCGTATTTCTTCAAGCCGGCGTTACTGGCTGGCGAATTACTCTTAGCAGACATGACGACAACCCCACCAGTGACACTTGATGGTATTTTCAAAATTGATTTCTGTTGTGCTGAAGAGATGTTAGACAGATCAACCATTGAAATGCCAAGTGCTGGTCGCACAACCTTCCCGTTAGAAACGAGCTGATCAATAATCTTAACAACTTCATTACTTGGAATTGCAAAGCCCATTCCTTCAACCGTTGCGTTGCTACTACTGCTAGACGAGGTTCCAGTGCCACTTAATTTCATTGAATTAATCCCGATGACTTGGCCTTGAATGTTTAGTAACGGACCACCAGAATTACCGGGGTTGATGGCAGCATCGGTTTGAATAACCGTTGCTTCACCTGTTTCTTGACCAGTAGTTTCATCCTGAACTGGAACGGTTCGTTTCTTAGCAGAGATAATTCCTTGGGTGACTGACGTTGCGTATTCCGAACCTAATGGTGACCCAATCGCAATGGCAGGTTCACCAACTTTAATCGAATCGGAATTTCCGAAGCTGGCAACTTGCGTGACTTTAGCCGAATCAATGCTTAAAACGGCCAAATCGGTCACTGAATCAGTACCGACTTTTTTGGCATCTAATTTAGTGCCATTACTCAGGATAACTTCTAATTTTTCTGAGCCAGAAACAACGTGATTATTCGTAACAATGTAGGCCTTACCACTTGCCTTCTTGTAGATCACACCAGAACCTTCGCTGTATTCCGTCAAATCTTTACTACTGCTACTACTGGAGCTGTCACTAGAGCTATTACTGCCACCAAAGTATTCGGATAATCCACTACTATCAGAACTACTTTGCTTTTGCAGATTTACAACTGAGACAACTGAATTTTTTGTATGATTAAAAACATTAGATACTTGTGAATTTGTACTAACCTTAACGTTACTGACTTTAGTACTGCCAGCCTTACTTGTGTTCACGACACTACCATTAGAATCGCTACCACTATTAAAGAAATTAGCACCACCGTAAACAACACCGCCACCAATAACAGCAGCTACCACGGCTACGATTGCCGTTCGAATAAGACCAGAACTAGGCTTGTTTTGCATAATCTTCCTCCAATTTCCGGACTAAAAAGTCTTGAGATAAGCCTTATACGTTACGTTTTTAGTCCACACTTCTAAATATACCACGTCACCAATAAACTAGAACGGATAACGCACAAATTGCTTTACGACCTATAAGATAACGCAAACATTTGAATAATTCTTGAAAAAGTTAGGATTTATTCCACAAAAATAAAGAAATAAACACAATAATTGATAAAGTACGTAAAAAATAACCCTTAAACCTATGATAAAACAAAGTTTAGGCTCTATACTTTTTCCTGTTGATAGTTTACAAATGGTAAACTATTAACAGGATTTTTTGTGCTTTTGAATTTACAATTTAAGGACAGAAAAAGAGCTCACAGCCCTCATCCAAAAAATCCACCCACTACAGTATCATTTGAAAGGATATGAGAAAACCGTGAACCCTATAGACAATCATATAAAATTTGCGCTCAGTATTAAAGAC
>NZ_RHNQ01000003.1 GCF_003946275.1 Loigolactobacillus backii | reverse complement strand
ATCTTACTTTGATTAAATAAAGAATAAAAAATCAATCTATGAGAAAGATCTATTTACACAAAAGATTTGACAGTTTCAAGTAAATACATACTTAAACCACTGATTATAAAAATAAAAAATGATGTGATTAGTTCAAACTTGAGCCAGCTATTAGCTATTAATAAAATCAGTCCGGCAATGTACGCAATTACAGGACTATATAGGGCATTAACAATTCTGGCTGATTGCTGGAATCCAAAATTAGATAAGAAATAATTATAATGGCCAGTTTTAATTTGCATGGCAGCATCATAAAATCGATTCATGTGAAATATGGCATCCCCACCTATAATCACAGAATGTTGATAAATTTGTGGTAAAAGCATAAGTAATGAAAAAATTGCAATAATGAAAAATGGTTTTAATTTTGTGATTCTGTAATACTTTGACATAATACATGGCTTCCATTCATAGAATAATTTAAAAAATAGTAGATAATAATACTGAGATTAAAACCGACCTTAGTTATGATAACATGTTTCATCATTTTAAAATTAGATATATTAGATATAATGGTAGATGAATGAAGAGTGTGGCGAAAAATAATTAAATTGATATTGTAATACATATCAATCTGGAACTAAGAATTAAATAGTCCGGCAATAAACTTTTTCCTGAATTTAATGTGTCACACTATCATCATGGTGTTAGGTTTCCACATAACAATATTAATTTTTTAAGCTTTGATAACTTTTTTATGACGGAGTGAATAATCAAATTTGTAGATCCTATTTTTATGAAAAAGGGAGCGCATGATACATTGAAAAAAATTTCTTTGATTGTTCCTTGTTTTAATGAACAAGAAACAATTCCACTATTTTATCCCACTTTAGAAAAAATCAAGCCACAGTTGCGTGGCTATAAACTTGAATATTGGTTTATCAATGATGGTTCTAAAGATGATACATTGATTGAGTTACAAAAACTACAAAACAAAGATCCAAACCAGGTCCACTATATTTCATTTTCACGTAATTTTGGTAAAGAAGCGGCTTTGTATGCTGGTTTAAAGGCCGTTAAGGGTGATTATGTTGCTGTAATGGACGTTGATTTGCAAGACCCACCGGATCAGTTACCAGAAATGTTGGCCGGTATTGAAGATGAAGGCTATGATATTGTTGGTACGCGAAGGAAAAATAGACAGGGTGAACCAAAAATTCGTTCATTTTTTTCCGATTTATTTTATAAAGTGATTAATAAAATATCAAGCACTGAGATATTGAATGGTGTTCGTGATTATCGATTGATGACCAGACAAGTTGTGAACGCTATTTTAGAAATGTCCGAATACAATCGCTTTTCAAAGGGCATATTTAGTTGGGTCGGGTTTGATACTAAGTACCTTGAGTATGAAAACAGGGATCGTTCTGCAGGAAATACTTCCTGGTCTTTTTGGAAATTATTTCGCTATTCAATTGAAGGCATAGTTGATTTTTCGGATGCACCATTGTCGATTGCTTCTTTTATTGGATTATTTTCATTTGTTATTGCAGCAATTGCACTTATCTTTATTGTTATTCGGCAATTAATCGTTGGCGGAAGTGTTGCTGGATGGGCATCACTAGTTTCGATTGTTTTGATGATTGGTGGATTACAACTTTTATGTTTAGGTATCGTGGGAAGATATATTGGAAATATTTATTTGGAAACTAAGAAACGACCTATTTATATCATTAAGGAGAAAAAATAATCTAAATTACAAGGAATAAAATAGTGCAAGTTGAATTGGTGTAAATGAATTTAGTAATCAACTACAAGCCAGATTGATTCACTAAATTGTGTTAAATCAACCAACTTAACCCAATAGAAATGGAATGAAAAATGATGCAGGAAAAGAAATTGACGATCGTGGTACCTTGCTACAACGAGGAAGAAGTTTTACCCGCAACAGTTAAGGCATTAGGTGGCATTCTCAGTCAGTTAATGACTGCCAAGCAAGTTGCCGCCAATAGTCAATTATTATTCGTTGATGATGGCAGTCGGGATAAAACCTGGGCCTTGATTCAGCAATTTGAGCAGGCATACCCTTACGTGGCGGGCCTAAAGTTCAGCCGTAACTTTGGTCACCAGGATGCGCTTTTGGCCGGGATGACCAAGGCCGTAGCGGATAGCGATTTAATCGTCACGATTGACGCCGATTTACAAGATGATGTTAACGCGATTCCGGAAATGGTCGCCGCCGCGCACAAGGGCTTTGATGTTGTCTACGGCGTGCGCAATGATCGCCAAACTGACAGTGTCTTCAAACGTGATACGGCGTTGGCGTTCTACTGGATTATGGGCCATCTAGGCGTTAAATTAGTGCCAGATTCAGCCGATTTTCGGCTGTTAAGCCAGCGGGCAACCACGGCTTTACTGGCCTTTAAAGAACGGAATTTATTCTTGCGCGGCATGGTGCCGTTAGTCGGCTTTCCAGCAACCAAGGTCTTCTATAAACGGAAACCCCGTTTTGCCGGGAAATCCAAGTACCCGCTACGCAAAATGCTTTCGTTTGCTATGGACGGTGTGACGTCGTTTTCCACGGTTCCGATCCGGCTGATTATGAATTTGGGAATTTTAATTGTCATTATTGGTATTGCGTTATTTATTTACACAATGGTCCAAAAACTGCGGGGCAACGTCATCTCTGGTTGGGCGTCGTTGATGATCTCAATTTGGGTGTTAGGTGGCGTGCAACTGGTTTGTTTAAGCGTCATTGGTGAGTACGTTGGTAAGATTTTTACCGAAGTCAAACGCCGTCCCCGCTACACGATTGAAAAGGATGATTACACCAAGTCACTAAAGAAATAATTGAACAAAAGAGGGGTACCATGTTAGGGGTCAAAAATTTTTTCACGCACGTTATTACAACGATTAGTGCGATTTACTTTTTCATTATCTTGGTTGGGGCACTGGTAAATCCTAACCTGATTGGCCAAACGGCGGCCAGCAAGTGGCGTTGGGCCATTGTGTGTGCGCTATTAGTGCTGGCACTAGTCTTTCAAAGAGAAAATTCTAAAACAGTTGGTTACTACTTGCGGCAGCAGTTAATTAACCACCGCCGCTTAGTGAGCGGGGTTCTTTTAGGCTTGGGGGTTATTTTTCAAATCTGCCTTGTGCTCAATTTGGCGGCGCCCACTGGCTTTGATTCAGCGGCCATTCGGCAGTCGGCACAGTTGCGGGTCGTAACACCAGAGTTGCAAAACTATTATTCAACCTACCCGAACAATTTATTTCTCTTTTTTGTTGCCAAAGGGTTGCATACGATCGCTAAATTTTGTCATTTTGGCAGTTTCTTATTAACCTTGGATTTTGTTAATTTAATTTTAGTTGACCTCAGTATTGGTTTGAATTATTTGGTTGTTAAAAAACTAAACTGGGGTGATCAGGCCGCACGAACAACTTTTTGGTTATCCGTGGTGGGAATTGGGCTAACCCCATGGCTAATCGTTTTTTATAGTGATACAGTAGTATTACCGATTGTAAGTGGGATATTGCTTTGTTTGGCCAGCATATTAGCGGCTGGTGACCTAGTTAACCAATATTTCAGTCCGATTTTATTGGGTCTACTACTATTTGTTGGCTATAAGTTAAAGCCGACTACACTGATCATTATGATCGCCTTGCTGATTGTCGGGCTACTTAATTTGTTTGATCCAAAAAAGCGCCAGAAAATGCTGCCGCTGGGCCACAAATTTCTACTGAGCTTGATTGTTTTCAGTGGGACGTTGTTACTGTTTAATGTGGCGGTGAAGCATTTATCGCCGATTGAATTAAACAAGCAACAGGAAATGCCACCAACGCACTTTGTGATGATGGGGCTAACTGGTGAGGGCGGTTATAACTTAACCGATTTTCGGAATAGTCAGGCTCAACCAACCGTGGCCGCCCGCAAAGCCTATAATATTAAAATAATTAAGCAGCGGTTACGCAATTACGGCTTTAATGGCTACCGGCGTTTTTTATGGGCAAAAAATTTAAATAATACCGCCGACGGTACTTTTGGTTGGGGTAAGGAAGGCCACTTCATTGAAGCAACACAGCAACCACACGGCTACTTTAAGGCGCTTTACTACCCGTCTGGTAAAAATAATGGCAATTACCATTTTTGGGCCCAACTAGTCTGGCTAATCGTTTTATTTGGTTTGTTGGGGTCGCTGGCCTTTCACGACAACAAAACGATTTGTTTGCAATTGGCGATTTTAGGGTTATTGATTTACCTACTATTATTTGAAGGTGGCCGTTCGCGTTACTTGATTCAGGCGTTACCGCTATTTTTCGTTCTAGCAGGACGCGGTTGGGCCAATCTTTCCCGGTCGGCCGCTTAAATGGGGTTTGTGCTAGATCGTAAACGACACAAATGGTAAACAAGGAGAGAGTGATATTGGCTAAAAAGCACATCTATTTTATGGATCTACTGAATATTATCGGGATGTTAGCCGTTGTTTTTTTGCACAGCTCAGAGTACGCCTTCACTTATCATCCCGGCAATCGCTGGGGGATTAGTCTTGTTTTGCAGGTTGGCTTTATTTTTGCGGTACCGTTATTTTTGATGCTTTCAGGAGCAAATATTTTAAATTACCGGGAGCGTTATTCAACCACCGTTTTCGCAAAAAAAAGAATCAGCAAGGTGTTGCTGCCGTTTATTTTTTGGAGCCTAGCTTGGTTCGCCTACGATATTCACCAGGGTTGGCAGCAGGCCACTTGGCAAAGCTTGTTTGACGGCTTTACCTACAATAAATTCCAGCCAATTTTCTGGTTTTTTTACACAATTATGGGCTTTTACCTGGCGGCACCGATTTTATCCCAATTAACCCAACGGGCCAATAAACGAATTATTCAGTACTTTCTCGGCCTTTATATCGTGGTAGTTTTAATTGGTAGTTACGGCCTAACCTTAATTCCAAGGCCACAATCGATCATTTTCAGTTCCATTCCAATGGTGGCAACCCAGTCAATTGGTTATTTTCTAGTTGGTTGGTACGTGCAGGAATTTCCGTTAACTAAGCAGTGGCGCCACCAAATTCAATTGTTAGGTGGCCTATCCTTATTAATCATGTTGGGACTGGCGTTTGGCCTGTCACTTCAGCGCCACTATATGGTGCGCAATGTGTACACAATCTTTAGTATTTTTGCCTTCTTCTACAGCCTCAGTATTTGGGTGTCCTTGGAGAATTGGTTGGCTAACTGGCAACCGCGACCTTGGCTACAACCACTTTTGCGAAATCTGGCTTCGGCGAGCCTTGGGGTTTACTGCATTCATGAATTCTTGATTTATAGTGTGGAACAATATTGGAAATTGCCGGCCAGTTCTTATACCCACATGTTTCTGTTGCCAGTCGCCGTTTACCTAGTTAGTGTGGTCATTACACTATTATTAAAGCGAATTCCGCTAATTCGGCGCCTAATTCCGTAATAATTCGAATTTAATAAAAAAGTATTAGTTACCAAAAGAAGCCGCTAATGAAGCGACTCCTTTATTTTTGGGCTGTTTTTTGTTAAATCAGCCTTGAAGGCCGCTTTTGACAATTTAAATGTTTTTTTGTGTGGGACCAAAGAGGTTCCCCGGAAACCAATATTTAGTAAAAACTTACATAATTTAGATTACAGTTTCTTAACAGTCTTGTTAAATCGCCTGAAGTCAAGGAAAAGCATGATATATTTAACACATTGGGAATTTAGCAGTGATAAATAACTAGGCAACATAAGGGGTTATTTGCGGAGTTGTTACTAACCGACAATTAATCAGCCAACCATAAATGGGAAGCAGGCCGCTGGTTATTTAGCAGGTCTGGACTAAAAGGGTTAGCGAAATCAAGTGCCAGTGCCTGTTAGACACATTTTCGCTAGTTTGGTAGAAATACCTTAATCAATGAATTATTTAAGACCCAGCCTAATTCGGCTGAAAAAGAGTAAGAAAATCTGGAGGCATTAACTTGAAAAGTAAGAGTCACGAAAATATGCAAACACACTTCAAAATGTATAAATCTGGAAAAGCTTGGGTGGTTGCTGGTATTACGACCCTTTCACTTGGTTTAGGAATTGCGTTTAGCAGTCAGACAACTGTTCACGCGGCCACAACTGGTACCGTGGAACAAACAGCCGTTCAGACGCCAACAACGTCTAGTGCAGCCGATCAGTCTTTGCAAACAGCAACATCTTCCAGCGCAACCGTTTCAGCTGCGCCAGCAACAACGACGCCGGCTAGTAGTGCAGCTGCAGCAAGTGCCGTCACAAAAGCAACACCAACGGCAACTTCAGCAGCCACTACTTCTGCGGCGGCAGCAACGGTTACAACACCAACTGTTAGCTCAGCAGCACCAGTAATTGCTAGTTCCGCGGCTTCTACAGTAGTGACAACACCTTCAGTCGCTGCCAGCTCAGCAAGTTCAACCGTTGCTGGCTCGGCCGCTGAAAATAAGCAAGTAACTAGTGCGGCTACTAGTACTGCGCCGACTAGTTCTGCTACGGCAGACCAAGCCAGCACAGCGACTGCAACCAGTGCGGTTACTGCCAGCTCAACAGCAACTAACGAAACGAGTGCGGCTAGTTCAGTAGCCGCCGATAGCACCGCAACAGCCAGTTCAGCGACAATCGATCAGGCAAGTAGTGCTGCTAACACAACCGCTGAACCTGCCAAGGTCGTTAATCTTGGTAACGTTGATGATGCAACGGTTGCTGCCGCTAAGGCTGCTGCCGTAAAAGCTGGTCAACCAATTACAATCACGCGAACTGACGCAACCTCTGCACCAGTCGCTAAAGCAACGGCCAAGACAACTGTTAAAAATGGTTGGCAAGGCAATACTTATTATCAAAATGGTAAGACCTTGACTGGCTACGCTAAAGCGGGCAATAACTGGTATTTATTTAATAATGCCGGCGTTCGTCAATCTGGTGTTCAAAAGTGGGCTGGTACATACTACGCATTTGATACTAAATCATACTTGCGGGTTGATAATAACTACGTAAAATCACAGTGGGGTGACTGGTATTTATTTGGTAAGAATGGCCAAATCGAAACCGGCGTTCAAAAGTGGGCTGGTAGTTACTACGATTTTGATGCCAAAACCTACTTGCGGGTTGATAATAATTACGTAAAATCACAGTGGGGTGACTGGTATTTATTTGGTAAGAATGGCCAAATCCAAACTGGTGTCCAAAAATGGGCTGGTAGTTACTATTATTTCGATGCTAAAACTTACTTAAAACGTTCCAATGCCTACTTAAAATCACAGTGGGGCGCTTGGTATATGTTTGGTAATAATGGTGCCGCTGAATCTGGTTTAGTTAACTGGTCCGGCAACTACTACTACTTTGATCCAGCCACTTACCTGAAGCGCACCAACGCACTGGTCACAATTGGTGGCAAACAGTACGTTTTCGGTGCCAATGGTGTAATGAAAACTGGTCAATTTACATTTAATAGCCAAACTTATTACGCTGATTCAACTGGCGCGGTTAGTTCTGTCAGTGCGGTGCAACAAGCCGTTGTTAATGCAACGAAGCAACAATTAGGCAAGCCTTACGTTTTAGGCGCAGCTGGTCCCAATGCTTTTGATTGTTCAGGCTTGGTTCAATATGCGTACAAACAAGCGGGCATTAGCTTGCCACGGACAACTTACCAACAGGAAGACATGGGCGAATTTGTTAGCTTAGATAACTTACAATTAGGTGATTTATTATTCTGGGGTTCGTACGGTAGCTCATACCACGTTGCAGTTTACGTCGGTAACGGTAACGTTATTATGGCACCACAACCATCCGAAACAGTTAAGATGCAACCAATGTCTTACTGGATGCCACAATTTGCTCGCCGAATTTTGTAATTTCAATGAGTGAGTTAAAAAGCATTCGGATTTCTACTCTGTTTAGGTACGCTTCAAACGATTCAATTGAAAAATAATGAGTGAAGCTTTAAATTATTTGCTGTCAATATTTTGCGACAAAATTATTTTAAAACGACCTAAGAGTTAAGATTTGAATCATTTTTAAAGGTACTCTAGAGCTAAGTAAAGTGTGGAACAAGGGACGATTTCTGCATCAGGCAACAATTGCCAAATGGGTTTCCGCAAACCATTTATTGATTGTGACTAGATGAGAATTCGATCTTTTGTTCCATATTTTAGTTTAAGATTTATTTAATTCTACTTTTTTATTGGAAAAATTATGGCATACTGACGGTGTGGGAAAATTCTTTCAATAGAATTTTTCAAACCTGACTAGCATTAATCGGTTTGAGAAGACGGTTTTGCAAGGCTCTTTTTACTTGCCTGCTAGTTTGTAACAAGTTCGTGTAAAAATTTTGGAGGCAATTGGGTTGAGAAATAAACAAATAAATGATACAAAAACGCATTTTAAAATGTATAAGGCTGGTAAAATGTGGATTACTGCTGGCATTGTTTTAGGTAGCAGTTTACTTGGGATTGGGTTGACTAGTGCACCAGTAGCAGCGGCCCAGACAACAACGTCTGCAGGTCAATCGGCCAGTCCGGCGGCAACTAGTCAGACTAAAGCAGCTAGTTCCACTACTTCTACGGCTAGTAGTGCCGGTTCGGTAGCAGCTGTACCTGAGGCGGCCAGTTCAGCGGCGAGCAGCATTACCAGTGGAAGCGGCAGTCAAGCGCAAACTAGTAACGCTAGCTCAAGTAGTAGTCAGGCACAAACTGGTAGCACTAGCTCGAATAGCAACCAGACACCAAGTAGTAGTGGCGGCCAAAGTACAAGTCAGACGGCCAGCAGTGTTAGTTCGAGTAATAGTCAGGCGCAAACTAGTGCCAACCAGATTAAACCCAGCGCCGCTGACAGTGCAACGGTCAACAATAGTAGCAAGCAGACGGTGATCAGTGCATCAGCACCCAATAATACCTTTGCGCCCGCTGCTACTGCAAATACGCCAGCAGCGTCAACTCCGAAAAAGAATTTAAATGATTTCAGTAACGATAACTTGATGACAATGGGCGACTCAATAACCCAGGGTTACAACGGTCAAACGACGGTCAGCAATCCATACCCTAAGCAATTGGCTACTCTTTTAGGGCTTAAATCGGTTAATGGAACAACTTACGTGGCCGGTGGGGCAACTATGGCCGGCACTACTTATAAAGACTTCCCGCAAGAGATGACTAAGTTATTAAGTGCTGCTAATTTGGCCAACGTTGATCTAATTAGTATTGCTTATGGCATTAATGATTTAAATTATGGGACTGAATCACTGGCCACTATTCAGCAAATTATGGTTACGCAATTAAATAAATTATTAGCGGCCCGACCAGACATTAAAATTTACGGCATCTTACCCGAGGCCGCCTTTAAATTGCCAAGCACCGACGCAGTTGGCGCTAACGGCTTTTCTGAAAATGATTTGATAAACGCCGAAGCGGCCGTTTACCAAAGCTTTGGCATTCCGTATCTAGATTGGCGAACCAAACTGACTGATCATGAGATTGTCAATGAGGGTAATTACGAAACAACTTTAGGGGACGGCGTACATCCAACGCAAACAACTTATAATGCAATTGCTGCTCGCATTGCTAGTTTCATGACGGCCAGTTCACCTAATTCCATGAGCTTACATCAATCAACTTATGTTCCTAAGTTAAATAAGGGCTGGGTTCAAGATAATAGCACCTATGGCACTGGTAATTGGTATTATTACGCTGATAATGGCAATAAAGAACATAACGGCGTCCTTTACACCGATGATGGTATTTATGATTTGGATCCAGTCACTGGTGCCCGCCTAATTAATACTTTAGGCGAGGATTCCAATGGTCTTTACTATTTTGGCGCGGACGGCAAGGCAATTACGGGACTTAAAACCATTAATGGCGCAACTTACTATTTTCAAACAACTGCCGCTAAGAATACGTTCATGAACATTGGTGATAAGTCATACTACTTTAACAGCGATGGCGTCAGCACAACTGGCTACTACACGCTTAACGGCAACGCCTACTACTTAGATTCGAAGACGATGCAAAATGTGCGCAACGCTTATTTGGACACGCCAGTTGGCTGGATGTTATTTGGGAATGCCAATAACGGTGCGGCCGTTAGCGGTGTTCAAAAATGGGCCGGCAGTTATTATTACTTTGATAACGTCACGCATTTGAAACGTACCAACGAGATTTTACAGTCCCAGTGGGGTGATTGGTATGGTTTTGGTAACGATGGACGAATTTTAACCGGCGTCCAAAAGCTTGACGGTACTTACTACGCCTTTGAAAAAGGGACCTACCGCTTGATTAGAAATGACTATGTTCAGTCCCAGTGGGGTGATTGGTACCTCTTTGGTCGCGATGGGGCCATTCAAACTGGCGTCCAGAAATGGGGCGGCACGTATTACTATTTTGACCCAACCACTTATTTGAAACGCACTAACGCCTATCTACAATCACAGTGGGGCGATTGGTACCTCTTTGGTAAGAATGGCCAAATCCAAACTGGCGTCCAAAAATGGGGCGGCACGTACTATTACTTTGACCCAACTACTTACGTGAAGCGCACTAACGCCTACCTGCAGTCACAGTGGGGTGATTGGTATTTGTTCGGCAGCAACGGCAAGATTCAGTCAGGCATGCAAAAATGGGGTGGCACGTACTACTATTTTGATCCAGTCACTCATTTGAAACGAACTAACGCTTACCTGGAATCTGGCGGCAACTGGTACTTATTTAGTAACAGTGGTGCCATTGTTGCTGGCTGGGCCAAATGGCAGGGGCAGACCTACTATTTCGATCCGAAAACGCACATTAAGTTGACGGGAACCCACGTTATCAACGGCAAGACTTACCATTTTAGTAATTCTGGGGCTTTGTTGTAGACTGATTAGTTTGGAAAGCAGGTCCAGTATCGAAAATGGAGCACTCTTCCAAAGCATTTTTTAAGCAACGGAAGCTGTTCTTTTAAGTTAACTAAGGTGCTAATTAAAAAAATTAATCAGGGATAAATAGTCCGAAAAAGTTATGGCAAGAATTAATGTTGCCATAACTTTTTTAGGTTATTTATTAAAAAATGTTTAAAACTTATTATTTAAAGTGTAAAATAAAAAAATAGGGGTTAAGTATGCTTTTTAGATTATTTTTGTGGAAAATAAATAAAAATAACACAGAGCCAAAATATTTTTTTAGGCATATTTTATTATTATTGTCACTTTGGAGGAATTTTTAATGGAAACTAAAAAACGTTTTAAAATGTATAAGGCCGGCAAAAAATGGTTAGTCGCCGGTATTTTTGTTGTTGGTTTAGCAGTTGGTATCGGCGTACCAACCGCTGCCAACGCCGCCGCAACTACTGTAATTAGTCCAAGCACGGCAGTTGATTCGGTTGCTGCATCAAAAGTAGCTAGTTCGGCTAATCAGACACCAAGTAGTGCGACTACGGCTCAAACGTCGGCGGCCAGTAGTGCAGTGGGCCAACCAAGCTCGGCCGCTACAGAAATAAATAGTGCCGCAAGTCAGGCACCAGTCAGTTCCGCCGCAAGCCAAGGCTCTAGTGCGCTTACACCTGCCAGTTCAGCCACTGCTAGTTCGGCGGGCACAACTTCGGCATCAAGTGCAGTAACAGCGTCAAATACCGCATCAAGTGCCGCACCGGCTAATACCGCATCAAGTGCCGCACCGGCTAATACCGCATCAAGTGCCGCGCCGGCTAACAGACAGGCTAGCTCAGCTGGTACCACGGTTACATCGGGCGCTGCAGCAGCGTCTAGTGCTGACCAAACACAGACAAAACCGGCCACGAGTAGTGCTAGTTCTGCTAGTCAAGTCACCAATTCGGCGGCTGCTAGTTCATCAGCCGCATCTTCAGCGGCGATTCCAACTAATGGTTGGCTAGATAATAACGGCACCGCAGTTTACTACCAGAACAAACAAAAGGCCAATGGTTACGTTAACACTGGTAAGAATGCTTACTTCTTTAAGAATGGTGTTCAACAGTGGGGTGTTCAGAAAATGAACAATACCTACTATTACTTTAACCAGAATAACTATTCAATGGTTAAGAATGGCTATGAAAAGTCACAGTGGGGCGATTGGTACCTCTTTGGTAATACCGGTGCAATCTTAACCGACGTCCAAAAATGGGCGGGCACGTACTACTTCTTTGACCACAAAACTTATTTACGCTCAGACAATAACTACATAAAGTCGCGCTGGGGCGATTGGTACTTATTTGGTAAGAACGGTCAAATCCAGACTGACGTTCAAAAATGGGCCAACAGCTATTATTTCTTTGACCATAAAACTTACTTAAAGAAAACTAGCAACTACTTAAAGGCTAGTTGGGGCGATTGGTACATGTTTGGCCAAAACGGACAAATCCGAACTGGTTTTGTTAATTGGGCCAACCGAACTTATTATTTCAATAGCAAGACTTTCTTGAAGGAAACAAATACAACGGTTAAGTCAGGTAATACTAGTTACCACCTGGATGCCAGTGGTGTTTTGCGAACTACTAACAGCAAGATTGAAAAGGCAATTGAAAGTGGGATGGCGTTAGTTGGCCGTTCACCATATGATTGGGGCGGTGGCCGAACAGCAGCTTCGATCGCGGCGAAATCTTTTGACTGTTCATCCTTTATTCATTACGTTTACGCCACTGCTGGAGTAAATCTTGGCGATTATAAAACGGCCGTTACTTGGTCAGAGGCTGCTTTAGGCCAGGCAGTTAGCTGGTCCAATATGCGTCGGGGGGATATTTTCTTCTTTGACGCTGACGGTGTAACCGAAGATCACGTTGCCGTTTACCTGGGCAATAATTTATTCTTGCACGACTCACCAAATTCACCAACTGGTGGGGTCGGCGTTTCGGATATTACTGAAAAATTCTGGGCTTCACTGGCCGATGGTATCGTTCGCAGAGTTGTTTAAAAACTATTTTTCTGAACCTACCAAAAAATAGCAGGCGTGTAGGCCCTGCATAATTAAAAAAGTTTCGTTAAACGCTGGAATGAACTGAATCCGTTGCGTTGGAGAAAATCCAACTTTAGGGGTTTAGTTTAAAGGATAACGTTTAGCGGAACTTTTTTAGTTTAAAAGGACTGGCGTAAAAGTGCTGTCGGTAGGTATACTTTGGCCGATGCAGTTTGTAGCAGATATCAGTTAAGCTTGACGAATTAAAGTAACACTAACCGCTACGCCGCAATGGCCAGATTAGGTTTGTAAACTAGTTTTGCCGGCGCTTTTCCTTTAATTAGCTCTTTTAAATACTGCCTAAAGTGCGATTCTCGACACCGTTTTTAGGTCGATTGTGCAGGTCGAAACAATATTTAAATTAAATATCAAAATAGGCTTCTATTTAGTTTGAAGTTATAGTAAAATTAATTTTAGATAAGTTAAGCGTTTTCTTTAAACTGTTGGCCGATCTGAATGGCAGCAAAGTTACTTGAGCAAATTTAGAAGAAAATATTTTTCAAATGGGTGAATTTTCGGTCTGGAGATGCTAGTACAGTAGGCGTAGTAGCAACAACAAGCGTGGCTATTATCTATTTGTTGACTGGTTAAAATAGGTCGGGGCCATTAATTACGTGTCCGGTAATGAGCTTTTTTAGGAGCAAAAAAGGTCTTTGGATAATTTAGGGGGATTTCACATGGGAATGACAAATAAGGCAGTTCATTTTAAGATGTATAAGGCTGGCAAACGCTGGCTAGTTGCGGGAATCACTATTTTTGCATTGGGACTGGGTACTGGTGTTTCAACGACAGCCAATGCCGCTACAACTGGGTCAACGGACGTAACGACACAAGTTGCAACCAAGGATGCCACAACGGCCAAGCAATCCGCGGCACCAACTACGGCAACCAGTGCAGTTGTAAAGGCCGAATCCGCAGCAACACCAACACCAGCTTCAACTGCGGTGAGCAGTGCGGCTAGTTCGGTAGCAACAACGACCGATCAATCATCTGCTACAGCAACCTCGACCGCAGATCAGCCGTCTACTGCAACTTCAAATGCTAGTTCGGCTACAACTTCCAATTCATCTGTGGCTAGTTCTGCAGGTCAATCCGCGACCGCAACCAACTCATCTGCGGCGTCTAGTGACCAATCAGCGGCCAATTCATCCGCTGCAGCTTCAACTGCTAGTGAGGCTAGTAGTGCTGGCGCTAAAGATAGTTCGGCGGCCAGCTCAGGGAATAGTTCTGCCGCTAGCTCTGCCGCCACCAAAAATGGCTGGGTGAATGAGGCCGGCCAAAGTGTCTATTATGTCAATAACACCAAGGCTAATGGCTATTTACAGGCCACTGATACAAATGGCAAGGTCACTGATTATTACTTTAAGGACGGTCTGCGCCAAGGCGACGTTCAAAAAGTCGGCAATACTTATTATTATTTTAACCACACTAATTTTACAAAAGAAACTAACGCTTATTTGCAATCGCGTTGGGGTTCGTGGTACCTATTTGGTAAGGACGGCAAGATTCAAACTGATGTTCAGAAGTGGGCCGGTACTTACTACTATTTTGATCACAAAACTTACTTAAAGGCGACGAATAACTATCTGCAATCACGTTGGGGTGACTGGTACCTCTTTGGTAAGGACGGCAAAATTCAAACCGACGTTCAGCGTTGGGCAGGATACTATTACTACTTTGATCACACGACTTATTTGAAACGAACGAGTAACTATTTGCAATCACGCTGGGGGTCATGGTACTTGTTTGGTAAAACAGGTACGGCTCTAACTGGCGTTCAAAAATGGGCCAATCGCTATTATTATTTTGACGCGAAGACTTATTTGAAGCGCTCAAACGCCTATTTGCAGTCACAGTGGGGCGATTGGTACCTCTTTGGCAAGGATGGTAGTGCCCAGACTGGCTTCCATAAATGGTCGGGCTACACTTATTATTTCAACCCTGCAACTTATTTAAAGCAAACTGGCTGGGTGACCGTTAAGGGCCAGCAATACTACTTGATGCAAAACGGTATTTTATCCACGGGAACGCGGTTATTAAATGTACCGTACATTAGCCAGTACAAGCCAGTTTTTGCACCTTGGGGCTGTGCGGCTACAGCAATGGCAATGTTGCTAGGTTCTGAAGGCATTAGCGTTAATTTGAAGGATGCACAGGATAACTTACCGATGTCCCCCGCAGTCGCTGGCGGTCAAGTTGGGGATGTTTACACAGGTGCTGGTTTTGGCCGGGTGATTAATGCCGCGGCCTTAACGACTTACGCGCAAAAATGGTCGAGCAAAGTTAAGAACGTTTCAAATTATTCCTTAAAACAACTTGAGGGCTTAGTTCTTGATGGACACGCCGTCTTATTCTACGGCTATTCATCTTACCAAAAGGCCGGTGACACTAACCGTAACCATTGCAAGGTAATTACCGGTTACTCCAAGGGCGCTTTCCGGGTTAATGATCCGTTGTACTATAGTTCAACCGACGCCGCTGGTTCCGGTGGTAAAAACATGGCCTACGATCACGGGGCCGTGAGCTGGGAATCCGAAAAAGATTTCATGGCCGAATATGGCGGTGCTTTAACCATTATGTAAGCTGAGTTATTTAGAAGGGTAGGCCGTGTTTGTGGTTTATTTTTACAAGCCTTTTCTGATCAATTTTTAAACCTACTTTAGATTTCTTCACTTACCTGTTCGGGACTTGAAACCAATTTAGTCAATTAAACGTTAGTGAAATTAGTTTCAAAATAAGTTTTAACAGCGCAAAAGCAAAAAGATCCGGTTGAGAAGCGTTAATTACCCTCTCGGCCAGATCCTTTTTGTGCTTAAGAAATTAATTTTTTAGAAACGCGCATTATTTTGCAGATTTAAAAATATACCACTTGCTAAAGAAATAATTAGCAATCACCACAATGACGTTGTCAACGATTTTTGTGAGTAGGGGGTTCGCGTGGAGTAACGAAATACCGACCCACATGATGGCCATGTCCATTAGCAAAGAGAGGACGCGAAAGAAGAAAAAGGAGCCCATTTCCTGCAGCAGTTGTTTAAGGCCGTGAGTTTTGGAGGCGAAGACCCAGAGCTTATTGGTAACGTAAGCAAATAAAACAGAAAGAAACCAAGCAATAACGTTGGCAATTTGGTAATTTAGGGATGTTTTTGTATTGAGAACACCAAAAACGCCAATGTTAATCAAAGTTGTTAGGCCACCAAAAATGAGGTAGGCCAAAACATTTTTATATTGTTGAAATAGATTTAAAAGTTGCTGGTAGTGTTTTTGCATGACTATTTTCACTCCAATCCTAATAAATTTACAGTTTTCGGCCAAAACTGTCAATCACTCCCCCTAAAAATAAAGAAAACCAACCTAGTTATTTAACAATTGGTTTACAAGTTGGCCAAAATGAAAAAAAAGCGGCCCTGGCGTGGTATAGTAAAACTACTTGGTAAAAGTAACTATGATGTTTGATTAACAATTTTGGAGGAATCAGTCGTGTATAAAGAAGAAAAGAAATTACACTATAAACTTTACAAAGCAGGTAAACACTGGCTGGTCGCAGGGATTACAACTGCCGCAATTGGTTTAAGTTTTGGTGTCACCCACGTAGCCGCTGCAACGACTACGCCACAAGCTACAAATGCTACTGAAGCAACGGCGTCCGCGACTAGCGCAACGGCGACGACTAATCTAACTGCTACTAGTACTGCCGCGGCTGATTCAACGGCATCTAGTGCAGCAGCCGACACTACCACTAGTTCCGCGGCTAGCAGCGCAACAGTAGCTGCAACAACGGTCAGTTCTGCCGCTACTAGTACGGTCGCTGCTTCCAGTGCGACGACTACAACAAGTTCAAACAGTTCGGCGGCGGCCGCATCAACTGCCAGCACAGCAGCACCAACCAATACTGCCACTAGTTCAGTAGCCACATCAACGGCTAGTTCAGCCGCAACAACGACTGCCACAACTAGTTCCGCAGCCAGCGCCACAGTTTCTAGTGCGACTAGTGATGCCGCAACTTCCACGGAAGCAGGTACTTCTTCTAGCGCTACTAGTGATGATGCAACGGCTAGTTCGGCCGCAAACACTGTTTCCAGTAGTGACGCTTCGACGGCCACTAGTGCTGGCTCAGTGGCTAGTTCTGCTGCATCATCAGCTAACAGTTCTGCTGCCAGCGATGGTGCTACAGTAACCGAACTTGGTGATGCAGATGCTGCAACAGTTGCCGCCGCTAAGGCTAGTGCTGAAGCAGCGTATGCCAAAACTGGTACGCCACAAGTTTTGACACGTTCAGCGGCTGAAGCAAAAGCAGCAGTGAAAAATGGCTGGGTAACGGAAAACGGAGCGCAAGTTTATTACAAGAATGGTGTCAAAGCAACTGGCTACGACTATGATGGCTCGCATTGGTACTTATTCAGTAATGGTGTTCGTCAATCTGATGTTCAAAAGTGGGCTAATACCTATTACTATTTTGACCATACTACATACTTACGGGTTGATAATAATTATCTACAATCACGTTGGGGTGATTGGTATCTCTTTGGTAAAAACGGTCAGATCAAAACTGGCGTGCAGAAGTGGGCTGGTACTTACTATGATTTTGACGCCCATACCTACTTAAGGGTTAACAACAACTACGTTAGATCTCAGTGGGGCGATTGGTACCTCTTTGGTAAGAACGGTCAAATCCAAACTAAGGTTCAAAAGTGGGCTGGCTCGTACTATTACTTTAACCCATCAACTTATTTACGGGAAGACAATGCCTATCTAGAATCACAGTGGGGCGATTGGTACCTCTTTGGCAGCAACGGGCGGATTGTTTCCGGTAACTATACTTACGGCGGTTCAAAGTATTATTTCAATCCAACGACTTATTTGTTGACGTCAGTGACACCACAATCAACTTCTGGTGGAGTTGATGCCTTTACCATTGGTGATCCAATGCGGCCAAAAGTTTCTGCGATTGATATTTCATCTTACCAATACAATTTAACGCAGGCTAACTACAACACAATGAAGTCCCTGGGTGTTAAAACAGTGATTGTTAAGGTAACAGAAGGCACGGATTATACCAATCCCTACGCTGCATCACAGATTAAAATGGCGCAGAATGCTGGTTTAAAGGTTGCCGTTTATGATTACGCCAAATTTAGCAGCTCCAATTCTGCTGTCGCTGAAGCAACTTACATGGCAAATAAGCTGAATTCGCTGGGACTTTCTAAGAGTACTTTAGTGATTGCGGACATTGAGGATACGTCAACGGCTAATAGTGGCGTTGGCACTAACCTGAGCGCCTTCTGGAATACATTAAGCAATTATGGTTATAAGTCTCATTCTGTCTACACCTTCGTTTCTTACGCTTACCGCGATGCTGTGGTAAACACTGTGGGTGCTAAGAAGACTTGGATGGCGCAATATCCATATTCACCAATGTCCAATTCAGATTGGAATTCTAACTACGCTGCTTGGCAGTTTAGTGATACTGGTTATTTACCAGGCTACTCATCACAGTTAGACGTTTCGATTGATTATAGTGGTTTGTTCTAAAATAATGGCTATTTTTAGTTAAAAATAATAAAGCAGGATTGCGACGGGATAAAAGTCCTAGCCGCAATCCTGTTTTTGTTGTATTTTTTAGATGTAAAAAGCGTGGCCAGGAAAAGCTAGCCACGCTTTTTGCGGATTTAATATGGTAGCTATAAGTGCGAACGAAGGGGAATGATTTCACTTTAAAAATGTTTTGGTGACCGAATACTGTTTCCCCGCATTAACATCGTACTGAATCAATTTAAAATCGTGTAGCAGCTGCTTTTGCTTTTTGGTCAATTTAGTGACCAACTGACCTTTTTGATTAACAAATTGACCGTCATCATTGTAAGTATTGACTGAATCAGTGAAGGAACTTAGCGACATTGCCGGTAGTTCCTTGTGAATCTTGGTCAACAACGCCTGGTATGGTGAAACCTTTGCGTTGGCTTGATCCAGCATCATCGCCGTAAAATCATTTGGCCCAACGTAACTAGCTTGTTGCTGTTTATAGCCATGTTGGCGGCTATATTTATTGGCGTAAATGAAGTAATCCGTTTCGTGCAGCGCCAGGCCATCAGTTGCCATATCGTCACCAGAGTAAATACCTGGTAAATGATCCCCGTACCAAACCCAGATGATCGGCTTATTGATTTTATCGATCTTTTTCTTAAAGGCGGCAACTTCATTATCGGTGTAGTGAACGCCGGTAGCAAAGTCTTCTGCAGATTTCTGGGCGTTAGGATCAGCCACAGCACTGCCAGAAACCTTGTAGCTGTGGTTATTATAGAAATCTTTATCAAAAGGAAAATGATTTTGCATGGTAATCAGATTAATGAATTGACCACCTTTACGGGAATTAATCTGGGCTAAAGCGTTCTTATAGGCTGTTTCATCGGATAAATAAGGACTACGGCCGATTTTAGACTGGTATTTAATCGGTGTTTTACTACCGAGATAGGCAAACTTGTTAAAGCCAAACTTTTTGTAAACGGCCTCACGATTATAGTAAACGCCGGAATAAGGGTGAATGGCGCTACTATAGCCGAAATTTTCCGTGACGGAAGGTGTCTTGTCCAAATTAGTCACTAGTTGCGTGTAAGGCGTTGGCAAGGTCGGTGAAAAATTACTCATGGCAAAACCAGTTAACGTTTGATATTCCATATTTGCCGTCCCGCCACCGTAGCCGGAGCTCAACATTAAACCAGAAGTGGTTTGCTGCTTGATGGCCCGAATTTTTGGCATTGGGTCTTCATTGATGGTCATGTTAGGGACACGTTCAGGATCGGAAAAACTTTCACTTAAGTTAAAAATCACGGTTTGTTTACTAATATCAGTGGTACGTGTTTTATTAATTTGTTGGGCGGCCGTTTCGTAACGTTTCATAACGCGTTGTATTTCGGACTTAGAGTAGTCAGTTGGTTTAGCCATGACGGTGACATCCAAGTTATTAAGAAATTGTAGAATGGGGCCGTTTTTTTGGGCGCCAACAAGTTGGTTATAAAACATTGGCGAATTACCTAGCGCCGTTGAAATAAGTTGGACGGGTGAATTTTGGTGGTTTAAAAATAAACTTGACGCTAAAAAGACGATGGCCAATAAACTGATAACTAGCCGTACGCCAAAGCGACCAAGTTTGATTGGGTGGCGAATTTCCAGCCAAATAATTAGACCAACACTCAGGATAACGGCGCCAATCATCAGGCCGATCATTGTTGGCGTTATCATTCCCGCTAAGCTGCCTAGGGCCGTAATCATGGATAATTCTGATGGCAAAATGGGTTCCACGCGAATTGAAATTTTAAGCACATTCGCAATTGTCCATAAGAAAAGGGCCAAATCGGTCACGATGAAGGCAATCCAATAACGATTGAAGATGACTAAGAGAATGAAAAATAGACTGGCAATAATTAAGACGTTTAACCAGATAATCGATTGGCGTTGGAAAAACGTATACAAAAAAATGTTGTAGTTTAGGGCCGTGTTTGGCGTGATTCGGAGACTGGTATTCATGGCTAGCATCGAACCTAACGCTAAAATGTAAAAAGTTACCGTTGTTGCGAAGAATAACTTGTGTCTAACGAGCAGCTGGTGTAATTGGTGGGGGATTTTTTCAATACTATCCAGTAAGTTAACCCAGGTCCAATTTTCGTGGGCCCGGGACCAGCGTTGCCACCGTTGGCCGTGCTGGCAGCATTTTACTAAAAGCCAATTCAGTAAGAGCCCGGCAATAATGAAGGCCAAGGCTTCGCTAAAGGTGTAGAGTCCTTTTAGACGAGTGCTAATGCCGGCTAAGTTTGTGTTTAGCGTCTTCAAATTTAAAGCTAAGTAAGTTGCTGATTTGAGCAAGAGGGCGTAGAGAATGAAGTATTGTGGTTTTTTGAGTTGAAAATTAAGTTTAGTTGGTAGTAGTGTTAGAAAATTAAATAAAAAAAGGCTCATGTAGGCAACGTTAATGGTTAGCGGACTCGCAAAACGTAAAGCCGTGGATTGATCGCTATGAGTCATGTAGGAAATATGTGACATGAGGACCGTCAGAAAAACAGTTAGTAAAAACAAACTGCCTGACCAAATTAAGGAGCGGCCTAATTTGGCTTTTAAGGGATGCTGGCGTAAGTACATACCCACCGTCACCAAAAGAAAGGCCGCTAAGAATGATTGGCCACCATTAAAATTAAAAATATCATGGTTAAAAACGGTGGTGAGCAACGTAATTAATAAGAAGCCTAAGCGTAAGTAGCTAGGTTTGGTTTGCAGCAGCCACTTTTCTAATTGTGGTTGAATTAATAATGCTAGTAAAACGCCGGTGAGCAGCGGGTAGCTGTTACGCATAATGGGGAAAATGGTGTCGTATAACGTCCAAAGGCTGGGTTCTTTAACGATCCAAGCCGTAATTGAGGTGATTAGGGTGCCTAGACCAACAATATAAAGCCAACTTTTAAAAGCAGCCAAAATTGAGGCACGGCGGCCACTAGTGTAATAACCAAAGCTTAATAATAGTAGGCTGGTACCAGGCATTAAACCAATCCGAATCGTAGTCAGCAGATCCCATTTTAGACTTGGATTAGTCCCATTTAAGCTCGTGAAGTCGAGGCTAAAAAATAAAGTATTAAAAATGCTAAAAAATGCACCAACCAGCAGAACAAGGCCAAGCTTTCTGGTGGGGTGACGCGTAGTCGATGTTTGCAAGTAAATGACCCCTTTTTTAGTTAATTTATTAACTATAAACTAGAAAATTTAAGAAAATGGGTTGATTTAGCTAAGAATTGGTGCCTTTTGACGATACTGTCGTAAGGATCGAGCCCAGTCACCTTGAAGGAGTGGCTTTAGCCAAAATCACGGCCGTAAAAATGGACAACAAAAGGGCTGTAACAAAAAGTGAATTTTGTCGCAACCCGCTTGTTAGGTTCAGAATTTTTAGTACGAACGTATGCTAAAAGGTCTATTTTTGTCATTAACTACGCTGCTGAATAATTTATGCCGTTCATTACGCAATGCTAGTTCTCAAAAAATAACGACCTTTTTGTAGTCGTGCCCATTATTGGCCGGCATTTTGATTGTTATTAACCTTGTTGTTATTACTGTCACTAGGGTTATTTTGCATATCATTCTGCGACTGCGAGCTACTACTGCTAGATTGCGATCCAGCCTTTGGATCATTATTGACCTTATTGTTATTGCTGTCGCTAGGATCATTTTGCATATTATTGTTACTGTTTTGACTTGATTGGCCAGAACTAGCAGAGGTTTGGCTGGCTGTAGATTGACTATTAGAGTCACTGGCCTGACTAGCGGAAGTTGCCTGGCTGGATTGCTGTTCACTGGCCGCGCTAGTTGAACTTTCTGAAGATTTAGAAACTTGTGCCGACGAACTCTTTTTTGAAGAGGTTGATGAGTCGTTTGTTGAACCATTGGTACTGCAGGCTGCTAGGCCCGAGACGGTTAACAAAAGAACCATGAACTTAAGTATTTTTTTCATTAATTTACCTCCAAATTAAATAGAATGTGTTTTGAAGAATATTTAATTACTATTCTTTAAAACACAAGTATAAGCATTATTTAAAAATTTAATACTGGGTAAGGAAAACAGGTCGAAACTGCAGTCCGTGATAATTTAGTTAGCTTGGCCGCTAGTCGGTTGGCTTGATTGCTGGCCGTAATAGTTAGCATCGTCGCCACCGATTGCTGGGTATTGTTTCAGTAATGGGTAATAAACACCACCGACATCAGAGCCAGCTTTAACGGCCTGGTTATAGGTACTAGTGATTGTGCTGTCAGGAATAGTTGCCAAAGCACTACCATTAGCGTGCATTTGAGTCACTAACATTTGCCGAATTTGACTAGCCGAAAGGTTGTTTGCTTGTGGTTCTGATTGATCGCTTGTAGTTGTAGATTGAGCAACTGCCTGGCTGTTACTGCTAGTTTGGTCACTAGTGCTGTTACTATTAACCGCTTGCTTACTAGCTGCTTGGCTTGGTGTTGAACTCTGTGCAGACGAATTGGAAGCCACAACGGTGCTGCCATCAGTAGTATCAGTGCTCGTTGCTTGACTACTTTGTGTACTAGTGTTTTTTTCGTTGTTTTTAGCTTGATTGCTTTGTGAACCAGACTTTTTCACTTTGTTTTTACTAGTACTGGAAGATTGACTGCTTGCTGGTTCAGAGGATGATTGTTTGCTGCTAGCCTGATTGCCGCAAGCACTCAACGTTAACGTCGTCGTTAAAACAAGCCCTAAACTAATTATTTTTTTCATAAGTAAACTCCTAAAATGAATTGTAATGATACGCCAACATGATTAAACAAAATGGCGTCACACAAAATATACGCTATTTTTGCGAACTTTGCTAGGAAGGTTTCCCAAAGTTGATGCGTAAGCGAACAACTGATCGAGCAAGAATGGGTTTCAATCATCGCTTTCAATGAAAAGCTTGAAACAATTCGCTTTAGCCAAAATAGATTGCGCGGCATTATCATTTTGTTTAATTTCCTTTTCTTCATTATATTAGCTTTTAGGGAATTGTAAAAGGGGAAAAGTTAACCAAGCCGGCAAACGCCCGTAAGAAATTGCTTATTTCCCAGCTAAAACGGGCGGTAACCACAATAATTAGAATAAAAATATAAATAAAGCGGCCAAGACTTTTGTCCTGGTCGCCTTATTGTTTTCGATCATTATTCTAGAACGTGCGCCAAAATTGACTTTTGTCCCACTCCCCCGAACTATTTTATAAATAGTCGCTTGAGTTCGTTAGTTGACTACACTGCTGGATTGTCCGGCAGTCGGGTTATTATTGACTTTGTTGTTTGTGCTGTCGTTAGCATTATTCTGCATCATATTAGTCGGTTGTTTAGTTGCTGACTGGCCAGCATTTGAATTGTTATTAACCTTATTGTCGTAGCTATCACTGGCACTATTTTGCATCATGTTGCTAGATTGCTTAGTCGCTGCCTGACTAGCACTTGGGTTATTATTAACCTTATTATTGTAGCTATCACTAGCATTATTCTGCATCATATTAGTCGGTTGTTTAGTTGCCGACTGGCCAGCATTTGAATTGTTGTTAACCTTGTTATTGTAGCTATCACTAGCATTATTTTGCATCGTGTTAGTTGGCCGGGTAGCAGTGCTGCCACTGTTACTTTCGGTTTGGGTTGCTGCTGGCTGCACTGTTTGTGCGTCGTTGCTGCTTTGACTAGCCTGACGGGTTTCAGATGATGCTGCCTGTTTGGTGGCCTTAGTTGCAACCTGATCGCTACTTACTGAAGAACTAACGGCTGAATGATCAGCGACTTTGGTCTTTTGTGACTGTTTAGTTGCTGATTGAGTTGTTGAGCTAGTTGACTGCCGGCTAGCCATTCGACTAATTTTTGTAGCCGGTGCTGCTTGTTTAGTTGACGATGCAGTAGAATCACTGCAAGCTGCAAGGGATAAACTCATTAAAATCAGGGCACTTAATTGGATCATTTTTCGCATGATCAACGCCTTCTTTCAATGGTACTATTTAACGGCTCTTTACAGCTTCACCATAGCTTGTACCACGCAAAAAGTAAAGCAAATTAACCTAAATTTAACCTGTTTTTTGGGCCCAAAAAAAGCCCGCTTTTCGGCGGACATTTTTGGTCAATTTAAGCCTAATTAATGACGTGAAAAACGGTTTGTTTTAGGCCAAATTCAGCATAACTAAGTGAGGATTTGCTAAGCTGTCCAGCGTCCGTTTTTTAAACGTTCATTAGGGTTTCGGTTGTGGTTGAATTGTTCCTGTAACCACGTCTTCCAAAAACTTATAAGTACTAGCAACCGTTTCTGGTGCAATCTTGTGTTGGTCGTCTTGATTATTGAATTGGGCAAGCCAGGCCTTTGTGAGGTCCGCCGCAATTTGTTTTTCGTTTGAATCAGCCATTTAGCATCCTTCTTTCAAGTGAGTTTCACGTTCAGGCTAGGTTTGAAAATTGTGATCAAGTAGCCAAACGAACTTTAACACTTTCTAGTATACCGAAAATGGCAGTCATTTGTTTAAAAAAATGCGTGTTATACTAAATTAAAAAAAGGGAGCGGCGCAATTGACAGTTCAGCTTGGTTTGAAGGCCAGCACTGCAGCAAGCCAAATCAATGATCGGCTACAGTATCGGCCAGAAGTTTTTGAATTTTTTTTACAAGAAAGTGATTTTACAGTAGAAGGTTTAAAACGGTTAGAGGCGGCCATTGACCAGGTGAAAGCAGTGACGGGCAGGATTGTTTTACATCAACCAATGCGTTACCAAGGAAACTATACTGAATTGATTGCACCGGAAGAACAAATGCCCGAACTTTACCGCTTCATTCAAACCAGTACAGAGGCCATGTTAGCTATTGCAACACAAAAGCGCGTTCAGGTACTACTACACGGTTCTTATTTTCGCCAAACACCGCAATTTATTGCAATGTACGATGATTTTGCAGCGGCCGAGAAGGCAATGTTTGGTCGACTAGACTACTTTGCCAAAATTGGTGGTGAACGAATCATGTTTGAAAATTCGATTTCCCCATTATATTTTTATGGTGATCCAGCCATAGATGCCCGGATTTACGCGAAAAATTACCGCTTAGCTTTTGATACCAGTCATTGTTTTATCAAAGCCCACGGCAATAATGCCGTTTTACTGGCTGCCTTAGAACGGTTACGCGATCATATTGTCCATTATCATATTGTGGATTCCATGGGCCTAACTCACGATAGTTTACAAGTTGGTAAAGGCGCAATTGACTGGGCGCAGGTTTTGCCCCGCCTTAATCCACGGGCAACTAATATTTATGAAATCAATTTGGCCGATCCCAACGATGCTAAGGAACAAGTGGCGAGTCACGCCTATTTAACGGCTTTAGAAAAAAGTAGTAAATAAGCATGTTAGGCTTCTAACATTTTCATGTTAGGTAAGTGGCACAACAGAATTAAATTAAATCAAAGTAAGAGTCTCCTAAGAATGCCCTCATAGCAACCTAAATCAGTTGCCTTTAACTATGGCTATGTTATGGTGATGCCATAGCCGAATTACTTACGGACATTTTAAAGGAGAGAACGTTATGTTAGCAACGAAGACGGTTTCAGATTATGACCTGTTTCAACAATTTAAGAGTTTTTTAGGGGAACGTCAATCACAAATTAGCCACTACCCCAATCTGACGACTTACGTAAAAAAGGAAAGAACTGCTTTTTCATTCCCACTGCGTCGTAGTCACATGATTCCTAGTCGCTATAATCGGGTTATTCGCCAATTGACTTCCGAAGATATTCACCAAATTGAGCAACAGTTACGTCTTTAATTAGGAAGTGTCTTTAAGCACCTGCTGAGTTATTAAGCAAAATAACTTTTGACACTTTGCTAGGCTGACATTTCGTTAAGCTAAATTATTAAATCAACTTAAGATTAGTCTTGGGAGGCAGTTTACTTCCTGAGGCTGATCTTTTTTCGTTACTTAGTAGGGCAACTTCCAGCTAACATTAAATGTTAATTAGATTAAGATCAGGAAGCAACAAACTGCTGTTAACTAAGCGATTGTAGTGCCCAGCACAGTGGCCTTATTTGAAAATGATGATGTTTGCATAAGTCAAAATGAGGATTCCCTATGAATGATAGCAAAATGGTTGTCAAAAGACCGTAACGGCGTTATTGTAACTCTTGGTAAGAGAAGTTATTTAATTTTAATAAGGAAGTGCGCAGGATGTTTACAGCAACTAAAGTCGTTAATGATTACGAGTTATTACAGCAGTTCAAGAGTTTTTTGGTGGATCATAAGCAACAAATCACTGCTTATCCTGATTTACAAACATACGTTGAAAATGCTCGTAGCAGTTTTTTGTTTACTCCGATTGGAACTGAAAAGATTCCAGCTCATTACAATCACGTGTTAAAGCAACTAACTAGTGACGATTATAAGCAACTTGCAAAAAGATTAAGTCTCTAGTTAGGTGATGGAAACGAACCAAAAGAACGGTAATTTTGATCTAGTTTATTAAATAACTTAGATCATGGCCATTCTTTAGTTCGTTTTTTGTTTAGGGTTGGTTTGAAGAAATTAAGTGGAAAATAGAAAGACGTTTTTGATTTAGTCCAGCCAAGTTGATCAATTAGTAGGCTAGGTGCAAATATTTTTATACTTTGGTCTATACCAAAAATGGCAACGATGGCGTGGTTTTAGTGACTTAATTTGAAATCGGTTTCGCTAGCGACTTGATTTGTCGGTTCATCCCTGGCAAAATACGGTATAATGGGAGCAAATCTTTTATTGGAGGAATTTACATGCGAGTACATAAAGCAGTTATCCCGGCAGCGGGACTTGGAACACGATTTTTACCGGCCACTAAAGCGATGGCAAAGGAAATGTTACCAATCGTTGATAAACCAACCATTCAGTTTATTGTTGAAGAGGCCCAGGCGTCCGGAATTGACGATATCCTAATTATTACTGGTAAGGGCAAGCGGCCAATTGAAGACCACTTTGATTCAGCACCAGAATTGGAACAGAATTTAATTAAAAAGCAAAAAACAGCGATGTTAAAGGCCGTTCAAGAAACGACCAACATGAAGGTTAATTTATTCTTCATTCGCCAGTCGCACCCAAATGGCTTAGGCGACGCCGTGCGTTTGGCTAAATCATTTATTGCTAATGAACCCTTTGTTGTTATGTTAGGCGACGATTTAATGCACGATAAAGTGCCCTTGACAAAACAGCTGATTGACGATTACGAAAAAACACACGCTTCAACTTTGGCCGTTAAACGTGTGCCCCATGAGGACGTTTCGGCTTACGGTGTGATTGATCCGCAAATTGAAGAATTTCCTGGTCTGTACAACGTTAAACGCTTTGTTGAAAAGCCGGCTGTTGATAAAGCTCCCAGCGATTTGGCCATTATTGGCCGCTATTTGTTAACTCCAGAGATTTTTGACATCTTGGATCAGCAAAAACCTGGTGCCGGTGGTGAAATCCAGTTAACCGATGCGATTGACACCTTGAATACAACTCAGCGCGTGTTTGCTCGCGAATTCAAGGGTGAGCGTTATGATGTTGGAAACAAGCTTGGTTACGTTGAAACCAATATTGAGTATGGTTTGCAACATCCTGAGGTCAAAGATGAATTGAAAAAGTATATTATCGCGCTTTCTAAGAAGTTAGAAGCTGAAAAGCAAGCAAAGAAATAAACTAAAAATACCGCACCACCAATTTCATTTTTAAGTGAAATTAGGGGTGCGGTATTTTATGACTTAATTTTACGTTTAGGTTGTTTTTCGGCAGCCGCAGTGACGGCCAGAAGGAAGCCATCAAATTTTTGTCGCTGTTTTGGCGTCATATTTTTAACCTTAGCTGCATAAACAGTTTTTAAATGCTGTTTTCCGTTCATAATCTTCACCTCAAAAAACAGTTTACGCCGTTGAAGGCGAAATTTAAATTAAAGGGACCTATAAATTAAGAAATGGCGTCTTGCATATAAGTGGCTAATTGTTGGCCGTTTTTACCGGCTGATAGGCCAACTAGTAATTTAATACGTGCTTTTTGACCATTGAGGCCTTGGCAAAAAATAACCCCCATTTTTTGTAGTTGCTGGCCACCACCCTCATAGCCGTAGACAGGTTCCGCAACGCCGTTGAAACAGCGGGACACTAAAATAATGGGAATCTTATGGGCAATGAGTTTAGCAAGGGCAGGCAAGGTTTGTGGTGGCAGGTTGCCAGCACCAGTTGCTTCGATCACTAAACCATTGGTACTAGGCAGATCTAACATTGTTAGTAAGTGATCATCCATACCGGCGTATGCCTTTAATAGGTAAACGTGATCAATGACGTGGGTAATTGGGCAAGCCTGTTGTTCCGTTAGTTCTTGAAAAAATTTAACGCCATTTTTCTCCATAATACCAATTGGGCCAAAAGTAGGGGTACGGAAGGTCGCAACGTTAGTAGTGTGCGTTTTCGTCACAAAACGGGCGGTGTGAACTTCATCGTTCATTACGACGAGAACGCCTTTACCCCGGGCATCGTCATCGGCGGCCGTTTTTACCGCGCTTTCCAAATTATAAAGACCATCGGAACCGATTTCGTTGGAGGAACGCATGGCACCGGTGATCACCACGGGAATGGTACTGGGCAAGGTCAGATCCAAAAAATAGGCCGTTTCTTCTAAAGTATCTGTGCCATGAGTGACGACAACACCATCAACCCCGGCCTGTTCGGCCTGATTAATGCGTTGACTCAGCAGTAACATTTCTTTAGGTGTAATGTGGGGCGAAGGAAGGTTGAATAGCTCTTCAGAACTAACATCATATTGACCAGCAAATAATTGATTGTAGGCCATTAGTGGGTTGGAAGCCCCTGGAATGATGGTGCCACTTTCATTTTCGGACATGGCAATGGTGCCGCCGGTGTGTAAAATTAGAATTTTTTTCATTGTAACCTCCTAGAGCGTTTATTTAATCTAAATGATAACTTTATTTTGCATTTAAAAAAAGGGAGTGTGACAAAAGTCGGTTTTGGGTTTACTGCGTAACGTAAGCTAATCCAATAACCGTACTATGGTTATTGGATTAGCTGTAGTTAGGCACGTAAATCCAGACTTTTGGCGCACATTCTAGAGCAATGTTCAGAAACAGTAAGAGGCTAGGACTTTTGTCCCAGCCTCATTTAAAAAAAGACCATCTTCGGGGAAGAAGATGGTCTGGGGAGAGTCTCTTTTCAGTTACGAAAAAGAGTCGAAAAATGAAAAAGGTTTGGTTTGTTTTGGTTACATTCTTGATAATAAGGAACGAAAATGAAATTAAACCGTGATTTTAATCAGAGTTCGCCAAGCTTTTTCTCATTTTTTTTTAACAATAATTAAAAAACTTCGCCTAACTAGTTGGCCTGGTGAATTTGAAGCAGTATAATGAAAAATGTACAAAAAAATAACGGAGTAGGCTAGGAGCGTTAAGTGCTGACGGAACGGAATGTGAACGTCACCCGAAAACCGATATTGGTTGCGATTTCTTTGCCGCATTCGCCGCATATTTTGGGGGAGGTTTCTCAAGGTGTGCGTGAGGGACGCCTCACGTGACGGTTTGCTGAACTAGACACTTGGCTACAAAGCTAAATGCACGATCTCATATTTGTGGCACTCCAAGAGGAGATGTCCAGTTTGAAAGTAGCTTTAACAGGTAAACGGCTCAGTGCGCGCAGTATTGCGATTCTGGGTCTACTAATGGCACTGCAATTAGTGCTTGGTAAGTTTCCCGTGTTTGGAATTTGGTCAGTCCGGGTGGATTTTGTTTTTCTGGCCACGTTTATTATGGGTTGGTGGTTTGGACCCTGGTGGGCAGGACTAGCAGCGGTGATTTGTGATTTAGTTAATACCTTAATACTTGGCGGTTCGGGGACCTATTTTGTCGGTTTTACTATTTCGGCATTCTTAGGCGGCGTCATTTATGGGGTGTTCTTTTACCGGCAAAACATGAGTTGGTGGCGGGTTATTATGGCTACCTTAATTATTATGCTTGTCGTTAACGTCTTTTTAAATACATTGTGGCTAACAATTCTTTATAAAACGCCATTTTGGGGGATTTTACCCATCCGAATTTTAAAGGACTTAATATTAACGCCAATTCAAGTTCTGTTGGTGTATTGGCTGGGAACAAACCGCAATATGTTAAGTTTGCGGGATAGATTGTAAAAAATAAGTGGACCAAAAGGCAATGAAATTCTGAGGATTGGCCTAAGAGAGTGGCTTGGTCGTGAAACGGCCGAAACACTTTTGGTGGTCACCAGCAGTAATTGGCTTTTGGTCCACTTTTGTGATCAAAAAGGACTAGTGAGTATCAAAAAAGACACTTCTCAATTATGAAATTGAGTCTGGCCGCCTTTCAAATCTGCACTAGGCTATATTTAAAAATGCAAAATAGACATATTTTTTTAAGAGCCTTTAGGTAACAACTAATGAAAAAAAGGCTAATTTGTGCTACGATACCAACAAATACTAAAAAGGAAGTTCGAGATGTTAGTTTTAGCAATTGATACATCTAACCGCGCAATGAGTGTTGCACTTGTCCGCGACCAAACTGTTTTAGGTGAAACAACCATTAACGTTCGTAAGACGCACAGTGAAAGTTTAATGCCGGCAGTTGCCCAACTATTTAAGAGTACAAGTCTATTACCAGCGGCCGTTGATCGCTTTGTTGTTGCTCAGGGTCCTGGTTCCTATACTGGAATTCGAATTGCCGTGACTACGGCCAAAACGTTTGCTTGGACATTGCATAAAGAATTAGTCGGAATTTCTAGTTTAGCGGCTTTGGCAGCCAACGTGACAACTTCGGCCGGTTTAATTATTCCGGTCTTTAATGCTCGCCGGGATGCGGCCTTTACTGGGGCTTATCGGTGGCAGAATGGTGAATTAGTTTCAGTTTTGGCCGACCGTCACACACCGATGGCTAGTTGGCTTGCCGAATTGGCTACGCAAACGGCACCGTTGCAGTTTATTGGCGATGACGTTGAGTCGTTTCGGCCACAAATTACGGCTAAGTTAGGGCAACAAGCACAGTTTGTTAGTGGGATTGATAATTTACCACACGCTAGTAAATTGGCGTTACTTGGCCAAACTGCCCAACCAGTGGCGAATATTCATCGGTTTGCACCAAATTATTTACGGATTACCGAGGCAGAGGCGAATTGGTTGAAGCAGCATCCCACAAATGAGGGGCACGAACCGTATGTGGAAGAGATTTAAGGATTGGTACCAACATTCGAATACAAAGCCAACATTGAATTTTCTCGATCAGGCAGTGAACCTTGGTGGGCAAAATTTTAGCATGCGCCGAGCTCAACAAGATGATGTCGACGACTTGTTGGAAGTTGAACGGCAATGTTATGCTGGCACAACGCCTTGGGACCGGGCGGCTTTTTTAAGTGAGTTGAAAAAGACAACCCAGTCACTTTACGTTGTCCTTATTTTTGAGGGCGAAATTGTGGCCTTTATTGGTTGCTGGTTTACTAAAACTGAATCACACGTGACCAATATTGCTGTCGTACCTAAATTTCAAAATTTTGGGATTGGTCGTTTTTTGATGTTAAGTATGATCCAACGGGCGGCGGATCTTCCGTCTGCTAGGTTAACACTAGAAGTACGAGTTTCAAACGAGCCCGCTAAGCATTTATACCATCAGCTGGGTTTTTTGGATCAGAATATCAAACGTTCTTACTACGTTGTTAATCATGAAGATGCGTTGAATATGATGTTGCCTTTAGGCGAGGAGAATTAAGACTGTGGTGTTTTATTTTCCGACAAAGACGGACCTTGTGGCACACGCCGCGAAATTGAGTAAGGCCTGTTTTCAATTGTGTGAAGCAAGTTATCAATTTGGTTCACCGTGGAGTCAAACTAGTTTTCAAGAAAATATGCAAACCGATTATCAATTTTACGGTTTTTTAAAGTTGAATGGGCGGCTAGTGGGGTTTGTTAGTTACACAAAATTATTTGCGGAACTTGAGATCACGAACCTTGCTATTCACCGTGATTTTCAGCGACAAGGTTTGGCCTGGGCATTATGGCAGCGGCTATTAGCGCGGCAGACTGAAGCGTGCCGTTTTTTGTTGGAGGTTCGCGGAACAAATTTGGCGGCGCAGCAGTTATATCAAAAGTTGGGGTTTCAACTTTTGACGCAGCGAAAGGCGTATTACGCTAATCCAACTGAAGATGCGTTGGTTATGGAGAAGTACTGGCAAGGAAGGTAGGAGACAAGACGGTGACTGAAAAGAAACCAGAATTAATTTTAGCGTTTGAATCAAGTTGTGACGAAACCAGTGTGGCGGTGGTTGAAGATGGCGTCAAAATTCGTAGTAATGTGATCGCTTCACAGATTAACAGCCAAAAGCGTTTTGGCGGTGTGGTTCCGGAAGTTGCCAGTCGCCATCACGTTGAACAGGTGACCTTGTGTGCCGAAGAGGCAATGACGCAGGCTGGCGTAACCTACGGGGATTTAACAGCGGTTGCGGTCACTTACGGTCCAGGACTAGTTGGCGCACTGTTGATTGGCGTTTCTGCGGCCAAGGCAGTTGCCTTTGCCCATCAATTACCGTTGATTCCCGTTAACCACATGGCAGGTCATATCTATGCGGCTCGTTTAGTTAAGCCACTGGTTTATCCGCTGATGGCGTTATTAGTGTCAGGCGGCCATACGGAGTTAGTTTACATGCGTGGGGCTGGTGAGTTTGAAATCATTGGTGACACCAGAGATGATGCTGCTGGTGAGGCCTTTGACAAAGTCGGGCGGGTACTCAATTTGGCTTATCCTGCCGGCAAGAAGATTGACGATTTAAGTAAATTAGGGCAGGATACGTTTAACTTTCCTCGGGCAATGATTAAAGACGCTAACTATGATTTTAGTTTTAGTGGCTTGAAGAGTGCTTTTATCAATAAAGTGCACAATGCTGAGCAACGAGGTGAAAAACTATCGAAACCTGATTTGGCGGCTAGCTTTCAGGCTAGTGTGATTGATGTTTTGATCACGAAAACAATGCGAGCTTGTCAAGCCTATGGCGTTGGCCAACTGGTTTTGGCCGGTGGTGTTGCCGCTAATTCGGCTTTACGTAGTGCCTTAACCAGCGCAATCGACCAGGAAGATCCTAACTTGGATTTTGTGGTGCCACCGATTCGTTTGTGTAGCGATAACGGGGCAATGATTGGGGCTGCGGCTCACGTTATGATGGCGCGAGGTGCTCGTGCTGATTTAGATTTAAATGCCGATCCCAGTTTGTCCTTTGCCTACGCTGAAGAAGTGCTAAATTAAAAATAACGACCGCGATTGTGAAGCTTATCCTACTAGCATTTTGCTAGCTTGTGAATAAGCCACCAATAGTGGTCGTTATTTTTGTTGCTGCTTTTTTAAAGATTTTCTAGGGAATACTGGGAAAATACGATTTAGACTAAAAAACGCTAATCACCCGTTAATTCTTCCAAGGCCAAACTTTTTTCTTCCCAATCCGTTTCAACTTGATTTTGTTGTGCAGTGATTGTTTCCAATTGTTGCTGCAATTCAGTTAACTTAGTTGGGGCGGCCAAAACATCAGGTTGCGTCATTGCAACTTGAAGGTCATGACTTTGCTGGTCTAACGTTGTCATTTGTTGCTCCAGTGCCGCAACTTCGCGACTGAGTTTGCGTTCCTTTTTTTGTTGTTCCTTATTGAGCTGATAGTCCTGTTGAGCTGGTGCTGCTGCGTGGCTCACAACTTCAGTTGGGCCCGCATTGGCCATTTTTTCGGCCGTAATTGCCGCTTCCTCGGCCTTTTTATCCACGTAATAATCATAGTTACCAAGATAACGCTTCGTACCTTGGCGGGACAATTCCACCACGTTACTAGCGATGCGGTTCATAAAGTAGCGATCATGTGAAACAAATAAAATAGTCCCATCGTAATGAAGTAATGCCTTTTCTAGAACTTCCTTACTATCAATGTCCAAATGGTTAGTGGGTTCATCGAGAATCAAAAAGTTATTATGGTTCATTGCTAGTTTGACTAACATTAACTGAGCTTTTTCGCCACCAGAAAGGGCAGCAACTGATTTTTCAACATCCTTACCGGTAAAAAGAAAACTGCCCAGAATGCTGCGAATATTGACTTCAGGCATGGTTGAATGCTCATCCCAAATTTCGTTTAGAACGGTTTTATTACGGTGGAGGTTTTCCTGTTCCTGATCGTAATAGCCAATGTCAACGCCTGCACCTAGTTTTGCCTCACCGCGCAAAAACGGAATTTGTTTTAAGATACTTTTTAGCAGTGTTGATTTGCCAACACCATTCGGGCCGGTAATGGCAATTGCTTCATGACGTTTTAGGTGCAGGTCAATGGGGTCCGCCAAAACATGGGTGGCACTGTAACCGATAGCCGCGTTAATGACGTCTAATACTTGGTTACCAGAGGGCTTGTCCTCACTAAAACTAAAGCGGACGGTCTTATTGTCATTTTGCGGTTTTTCCAACCGGACAATTTTGTCTAACTGTTTCCGCCGACTTTGAGCCCGTTTAGTTGTTGAAGCCCGCACAATGTTTTTGTTAACGAAATCTTCGAGCTTGTTAATTTCTGCTTGTTGTTTTTCGTAAGCTTTCCACTCTTGTTCTTGGTAGGCAGCTTTTTCAGCACGGTACTTTGTGTAATTTCCTTTATAGTGGCGGGTGGTATGCTGACTCATGTCGTAGACCTCGTTGGCCACTTTATCAAGAAAGTACTGATCATGGGAAACAATTAACAGGGCACCTGAGTAGCCTTGTAAATAACCTTCTAGCCAAGTTAATGTATCAATGTCCAGATGGTTAGTTGGCTCATCTAAAATCAATAAATCGTGTTTTTCTAAAAGTAGCTTAGCCATGGCCAAACGTGATTTCTGACCACCAGATAACTCATTAATGGGGTGATCATAATAGTCTTCACCAAAGGCAAAGCCGTGTAAAACGGTACGAATTTCGGCCTGATAACCGTAGCCATTTTGGTCGCTAAAGTCGTGTTGCAACTGTTCATAAGATTTTAAGGTAGCTTGGTAAGCTTCCTCGTCGGCTAGTAGTTTGGGATCACCTAATTGTTGTTCTAAAGTGTGCATCCGTTTTTCCATTGCTTGAAGTTTAGCAAAAACGGTTAACATTTCAGCAAAAATCGTTTTGGTTGAGTCAAGGCCGGTATCCTGAGGTAGATAACCAATTGTGACGCCTTTACTTGTGATCACTTGGCCAACATCAGGGGGATTTTGCCCAACTAAGATCTTGAGCAATGTTGATTTGCCGATCCCATTACGGCCAACCAAGGCGACGCGCGCCTGTGATTGAATTTCCAGTTGAACGTGTTCAAACAAAACATCGGCCCCAAAGTGGCGGGCAACGTTTTGTGCTTGCAGTAAGATCAAAGTGGAATCCTTCCTTTCATTTCAGCAATTTATTCAATCTAGTTTACCATATAAGTGGGCGGGACAAAAGGTGGCCGACTTTTACAAAGGAAAAGCAGTACTAGTCATAAGAAAATTAAAGTTGCGGCTTTCACAGACAAAAGAACAAGTTTATGGTGGTTATTAAAGCGTTTTCATGTATTTTCGAGATCTGTTTAGGTTGATAAGTGATCCCTTTCCCAAATAAATTGGTGGTTATTTTAAACAGTCTAATTGCATTTCACAAGTAAATACGGTATTATAACCATTGTCTATTAAGATAAATTCACAAGCTAATTTAAGATGACTAATGGAGGATAAGCAATGGCTGAGGCAAAAATACCAAAGGCAACTGCCAAACGTTTACCGATTTACTATCGCTATTTGAACATTTTGTTCAACGCAGGCACAAACCGAGTTTCATCAACTGAACTTTCAGAAGCAGTACAAGTAGATAGTGCAACAATTCGTCGCGACTTTTCTTACTTTGGGGCGTTAGGAAAACGTGGTTACGGCTATGATGTCGAAGATCTACTCAATTTTTTCAAGAAGACCTTAAATCAAGATCGACTTACCAATGTTGCGTTAGTTGGGGTTGGTAATTTAGGGCACGCATTACTGAACTATAATTTTCAACAAACGAATAGTGTTCGAATCAGTGCAGCCTTCGATATTAATGAAGAGATTGCTAACACAATTCAAAGTGGTGTGCCAGTTTATCCAATGGTAGATATGAAGGAACAATTGCAGATTCAGCAAATCGATGTCGCAATCTTAACCGTGCCAATTAATCACGCGCAGGATGTTGCTGATGAGTTGGTTGCGGCTGGCGTAAAGGGAATCATGAACTTTACGCCAATTCGGCTTTCCGTTCCGGCAACTGTTCGGATCCAAAATGTTGATTTGGCCAACGAGTTACAAACGTTGATCTACTTTTTAGATCATTACGGTAATGAAGGTGGCACTAGCGACACTGCTAAATAAAATAGTTCAAAAAAACAACCAAGATTAGGACTTGGTTGTTTTTTTGCGCAAAATTTAATGAGGCTGGGACAAAAAGTCTTAGCCTCTTACTGTTTCCGAATATTGCTCTAGAACGTGCGCCAAAAGTCTGGATTTACGTGCCTAACTACAGCTAATCCAATAACCATAGTACTGTTATTGGATTAGCTTACGTTACGCAGTAAACCCAAAACCGACTTTTGTCACACTCCCATTAATTTAATTAAAGTAGCCTTAATCTGCGGATATTAACGATAGAGTAACATTAAGATTACAATGCCATTCATCACCATGTGGCTAATCATTGAAGTCGCAATCTTGCCCGTTCGCTGATAGAGGTAACAAAAGACTAGGCCAATGGCTGTGTAAGTTAGTAAATGGTTATCATTGTGAGCGATGGCAAAAAAGACACTGGAGATTAGAGCGGCGCCAAATTTACCAGTGAAGGGAGTAAGGTAGCCAAAAATGGTCCGCCGAAAAACTAGTTCTTCCATAATTGGTGCGGCAACGACGGCCATGATTAGGTAGTAAGGGTAGCTTCGAATAACGGTCAAGATAGCGCTGGTGTTGGCCGAGCTAGTCGTGGTGTGAAAGATAAGCTGATCTAAGTAGCTGGCGGCAAGTTGACCAATCAGAGCCAGAAAAGCACCAAGAATACCCCAGAGAATAATCTGGCTAGTTTTTGTTTGCGCTCCCTTTTCCATTTGCGTTGGTGCAAAAAATTTCTGGTAGATGATGATTAGAATAGCCGCACCCACCACGTAATCAATTGTTTGAAAAAGGTATAAAGCCGTTTTTAAACGAATAATTGAATTAACTAAAGCAGGTAATAAGAAAATAATCAAATAAACGCTAAGGGTACTGACAGCATTTTTTCGTGCGAGCATATAATCCTCCTTTAGAGCGTTGATTTTTGTACGTTAAAATATCTCTTTCTAGCTTAGCGGTTTTAATTAAATTTTTAAAGCTTTTTTGTGCTTAAGACTTGCATTCAAACTAGAACATGTTATTATAAATATTGTGATTAGCACTTAACTGCTAGGAGTGCTAAAACTCATCAAATGATAAATGGAGGGATTAAACGTGTTAAAACCATTAGGCGATCGCGTCATTGTTTCAGTAGAAGATGAAGAAGAAAAAACAGTTGGTGGTATTGTGTTAGCTTCTAACGCAAAAGAAAAACCAACAACGGGTAAAGTAGTAGCAGCAGGCCCAGGTGCCACAAATCATCATGGTGACGTTGTTCCCTTGACAGTCAAGGTTGACGATAACGTTATGTTTGATAAGTATTCCGGTACCAATGTTTCTTACGACGGCGCCGACTATTTAGTTTTACATGAAAAGGATTTATTAGCAATTGTTGAATAACTTTGCTTAGCGTATTAGTAACTTAGTTAATACGGTTCCTTTAGAATTAAACACAAATATTAAAATTTGTAACTTCCAAAAAACTGCAAAAAATATAGTAGTGAACATAACAAAAACAGATTGTAAGTTCACACTAAATTCATTTATGAGGTGAAAATTAAAATGGCTAAAGAATTAAAATTCTCAGAAGACGCTCGTTCAGCAATGCTTCGTGGCGTTGATAAGTTAGCAGATACCGTTAAAACAACTCTTGGACCAAAAGGCCGGAACGTTGTTTTGGAAAAATCATATGGTTCACCTACAATCACTAACGATGGGGTTACGATTGCAAAGGACATCGAATTAGAAGATCATTTTGAAAATATGGGTGCTAAGTTAGTTTCCGAAGTTGCTTCAAAGACTAACGATAACGCTGGTGATGGTACAACCACCGCAACCGTTTTGACGCAATCAATCGTTCGTGAAGGTATGAAGAACGTCACTGCCGGTGCTAACCCAGTTGGCATTCGTGATGGGATTGAAAAAGCAACCACCGCTGCCGTTAAGGAATTACACAAGATTTCCCATAAAGTTGACGGTAAAAATGATATTGCACAGATTGCTTCTGTTTCTTCATCAAGTAAAACCGTTGGTAAATTAATCGCTGACGCTATGGAAAAAGTCGGTAATGATGGTGTTATCACAATTGAAGAATCAAAAGGGATCGATACTTCCTTAGACGTTGTTGAAGGAATGCAGTTTGACCGTGGCTACTTATCACAGTACATGGTTACCGACAACGATAAAATGGAAGCTGACCTTGATAATCCATACATCTTAGTCACTGATAAGAAAGTTTCTAACATTCAAGAAATCTTACCATTATTACAAAAGATTGTTGAACAAGGCAAGGCTTTATTGATTATTGCTGACGACGTTGATGGCGAAGCATTACCAACACTTGTTTTGAACAAGATTCGTGGTACGTTCAATGTTGTAGCCGTTAAGGCACCTGGTTTTGGTGATCGGCGTAAGGCTCAACTTGAAGATATTGCTACTTTAACTGGTGCTACTTTAATCACATCAGATCTTGGACTTGAATTGAAAGATACAACCATCGATCAATTAGGCCAAGCTGGTAAGGTTACGGTTACTAAAGACAATACAACACTTGTTGAGGGTGCTGGCGACAAAGATGCCTTAGCACAACGTGTTGCTGAAATTAAAACACAGATTGCTGACACAACCTCAGATTTTGATCGTGAAAAATTACAAGAACGCTTAGCTAAATTAGCTGGCGGTGTTGCAGTTGTTCGGGTTGGTGCCGCAACTGAAACTGAATTAAAAGAACAAAAATATCGGATTGAAGATGCTTTAAACGCCACACGTGCCGCCGTTGAAGAAGGCTACGTTGCCGGTGGTGGTACTGCTTTGGTTAACGTTATTAAGGCCGTATCTAGCTTAAAAGCCGAAGGTGATGTTCAAACTGGTATTAATATTGTTCTTCGTGCCCTAGAAGAACCTGTTCGGCAAATTGCTGAAAATGCTGGTGTTGAAGGCTCAGTTATCGTTGAACACCTGAAGCAACAAGATCCAGAAGTTGGTTACAATGCCGCTAATGGCAACTGGGAGAATATGATCGATGCTGGGATTATCGACCCAACAAAGGTAACTCGTTCGGCTCTTCAAAATGCTGCTTCTGTATCATCATTACTATTAACAACCGAAGCAGTTGTTGCTGATAAGCCAGAACCAAAGGCACCTGATGCAGGCGCTGCTGGTGCCGGTGGTGGTATGCCTGGTGGTATGGGCGGCATGATGTAGCCTGATCTGCCAACTTAGGAAGCCATTTTTAAGCACGACTTGGTTCATAACTAATATGGGTCTAGTTTTATAGAATAGACCACGAACTACAAGTAATCGCAGCTAAATTATTCAATTAATGGTTAAACGCCAATCTGAATAAACTGATGAAAACCTTGGTTCTACCATTACGCATTAGGTAATGATCGGAAATAGTAAGAGGCCGCTGACTAAAAAGTCAGTGGCCTCTTTGTTTTGGAATATTCTAAACGTTGATTACGTTCTGAGCTGATTAAAGGTAATAATGACAGAATTGACTTTTGCGCTGTTTTGGGTGCTACTGCCTAGCGTAAAATGTCTAAATCACTAGGAAAAATTAAACAAAATTCGCTGGGGGATATACTTTAATGAATTAACTGGTATTATGAATTAGAACCTAGAAATTATTAGGTTACGACGCGCAATTTTTACCATTAATTTAGCTACGTTGTGCGTGTTGATTCAATTTGTAAATTTAAACAAAATTCGGGCTAGAATACGGAGATTGATAAGCGTACAATAATTCTTGTTTATCATTAGTAAATTAACCTAAATGTAACTATAAATGCCGTTTATGCTGCTTATACGGCTATTGGAAACTGGTAGGACAGGCAGAGCTGGTCTGAGTCATGTTTGGAAATTACTTTAAGTAGTGTTTCCCCGACTAATTCAGTGTAAATGTGTTTGAAAAGACTAGGTTCCTGCGCTTTTTCAAACACTTTCCTAGGCTGAACGCTATGCCTTGTTTTTTTGTTTAGGGAATAACGACAGTGTAGCAAGTTGTTTTACGAGTTGGGATGCGTCTGTGCCGCTCGGAGAATAAGCATTTGATTTATAAAAGGGAGAGCTAAAAGTCATGCAACATATCAAACGATTCTTCATCGGTAAACCATTAAAGTCGTCCGATGAAGGGGGACAACAGCTGAGTAAGGTTAAGGCGTTGGCACTATTGTCTTCTGACGCGTTATCATCAGTTGCTTACGGAACCGAACAGATTGTGACAGTTTTAATCACACTTTCGGCAGCAGCAATTTGGTATTCTTTACCGATTGCGGCCTTTGTACTGATCTTATTAACGTCACTCATTTTATCTTATCGGCAAATTATTCATGCTTATCCACAAGGCGGGGGCGCCTACATTGTTTCTAGTGAAAATTTAGGAACTTATCCCGGCCTGATTGCCGGAGGCTCACTGTTAGTTGATTATATGTTAACCGTGGCTGTTTCCGTTTCTGCTGGGACAGAGGCCATTATCTCGGCGGTGCCGGCGCTCTATGGTAATCAAGTGGGAATTGCAATTATTATTGTGGTGTTAATTACAGCGATGAATTTACGGGGACTGCGTGATTCAGCGTCACTGTTAATGATCCCAGTATATTTATTTGTGGTCGTCATTACCATTATGATTCTTACTGGCTTGGCCAAGATTTCCACTGGTAGTTTGGCCTTTCACGCAACATCATTAGTTGGTGCCGCAGTACCTGGGATCACTGTTGGCCTGATTTTGCGGGCCTTTTCTTCAGGTTCGTCATCCTTGACTGGGGTTGAGGCTATTTCAAATGCGGTTCCGTTTTTCAAAAAGCCTAAGGCCAAAAACGCTGCTGCAACGCTGGCAATTATGGGTATTATTTTAGGTTTCTTCTTTGCCGGAGTAACCTATTTAAACTGGTATTTAGGGATTACCCCCAAATTAAAAGTGACGATTTTATCGCAGGTTGGGGCCGCAATCTTTGGTCATGGCAGTGTCATGTTCTACATTTTACAGTTCTCGACGGCCTTAATTTTGGCGTTGGCGGCCAATACAGGCTTTTCCGCCTTTCCAATTTTGGCCTATAATTTAGCTAAGGATAAATTTATGCCCCACATGTATATGGATCGGGGGGATCGTTTAGGCTATTCAAATGGTATTTTAACGTTGGCGTTAGGTTCAATTGTTTTAATCTTTATTTTCAATGGGAGTACGGAACGTTTGATTCCACTCTACGCAACCGGCGTTTTCGTACCATTTACGTTGAGTCAAACAGGGATGATTCGTAAATGGTGGCACGAACGTTCAAAGGGTTGGATTGGGCGCTCACTGGCCAATTTTGTTGGTGCCTTAATTTCATTTTCAATCTTTATTTTTCTATTGATGTATCACCTAGGCGATGTTTGGCCATACTTTATTATTATGCCAATTGTGTTGTTGGTTTTTTATAAAATTCATGATCATTATCATAAAGTTGCCGCGCAACTCCGGTTGGTGGAACAGGTTAAATTTCATGACTACGCTGGTAGCACAGTGATTGTATTGGTAAGCAATGTGACTCAAGTAACGGTGGGGGCGCTTAATTATGCGCGTTCAATTGGTGATTATGTCATTGCCATGCACGTCTCAATGGACGAAAATCCGGCTAAGGAACACGAGACAGAATCTGAATTCAAAAAAGATTTTCCGGACATTCGTTTCGTTGATATTCATTCGTCTTACCGTTCGGTTTCACGGCCAGTACTGCGTTTTGCGGAAATTATTAGTAAGAACGCCCGGAACCGTAATTACACAATTACAATTTTAGTACCACAATTCATGCCGAAGAAACCCTGGCAGAATATTTTGCATAACCAGACAAGCTTCCGTTTGCGGGCCGCACTGGCCTCCCGGGAAGACATTGTCGTCGCAACCTATAGTTATCATCTAAAACGCTAATGTTTTGCTTAGAATCGACTAAAAAGGGTGCTTTAGCTTTCTGGTAAATTAAAAATGGTACAATGATTGTATGTTGATTGGAAAAGAGGAGTAAGATGCGGATATTATTTGTTGGGGATGTTATGGGATCGCGCGGTCGGGACATGATCAAAGATTACTTACCACAACTAAAAACGAAATTTCGGCCACAAGTGACGATTGTCAATGGTGAAAATGCTGCTGGCGGTCGCGGGATTACGGAGAAAATCTACAAAGGCTTTTTACAGGCCGGTGCGGACGTTGTCACCATGGGTAATCATGTTTGGGATAACCGCGATATTTTTGACTTTATTGACAGTGCCAAAAAAATGGTGCGACCGGCTAATTTCCCTGAAGAAACGACGCCAGGGTTAGGCTTCGTCTACGTACAAGTTAATCAGCTTAAACTAGCTGTGATTAATTTGCAGGGTAACGCGTTAATGGGGCAATCGTTGGCTAATCCATTTCATAAGGCTGATCGATTATTAAAAGAGATTCACCAGCAAACAGATCTAGTGTTTATTGATTTTCACGCGGAGACAACGGCTGAAAAAGAGGCCTTGGCGTGGTATCTAGATGGTCAAATATCCGCGTTAGTTGGAACGCATACTCACGTTCAAACCAATGATGCACGGATCTTGCCAAATGGGACGGCCTATTTGACTGATGCTGGGATGACCGGGGCCTACGATGCTATTTTAGGCGTTAAACCCGCAAAGAGTATCGAACGCTTTTTAACCCAGATGCCAACCCGGTATGAGGTTAAGGAAGATGGTCGCGGTATTTTATCGGGATGCTTTATTGAAATTGATGATACAACTGGTAGGGCAAAACATATTGAACCAGTTTTGATTAATGCAGATCACCCGTTTGGTTTTGAACAATAATGAGGTGAACGTTATGAACTTAACCGACAAAAGCTTGATGGATGATAAAACCCGTCAAGCTTTAGTGCGTTTAACACACTTAATTCAGCAAGAAGAAACAATTAAAAATTATCAATTTGTTGCTAAACAGGTCAACCAAAATGAAAAATTGCGAAAGCTGCAGCAGCAATTAGAAATAGCGCAGAAGAACATTGTTAACGATGCCCATTATGATAAGCCCCAGGCTGCTGCAAAAGCAAAGCAAGAGGCGGATCAATTAAAGCAGGAGTTGGACCAACATCCCTTAACCAAGGCCTATCGGGATGCTTTATTTGAAGCAGATGAGACGTTACGTTTTATTACGGATCATCTGCAGAAAGCAGTTTCAGATTTAACAGAGAAAGAAGGGCATTAATCGTGCCACAGAAAACAAAAGAGACACCAATGATGGAACAATATAATGCCATTAAAAAGGATTATCCAGATGCCTTTTTATTTTATCGAATTGGTGATTTCTACGAATTGTTCAATGACGATGCGATTAAAGGGGCACAACTTTTAGAACTAACTTTAACGGCGCGAAATAAAAGTGCCGCTGATCCGATTCCAATGTGTGGTGTGCCCCACCATGCTGCCCAAAATTACGTTGATATTTTGGTGGATAAAGGTTATAAAGTCGCAATTTGTGAACAGACGGAAGATCCTAGAAAAGCAGTCGGCATGGTCAAACGTGAAGTTATTCAGTTGGTTACGCCAGGAACTAATATGGATCAAAAGGCAGCCACGGCCAAGTCAAATAATTATTTAACGGCCTTAATTGAGGCCAAAAAGGATCACTATGGTTTTGCCTACACTGATCTGTCCACTGGTGAACTCAAAGTTAGCCTCTTAGTTGGCGAAGAAGATGTTGTCAACGAAACAATGAGTTTGCGCACGAAAGAAATTGTGGCCAACCATGAAGTTAGTCCCAAACTTTTGGCTGATCTAACTAAACTAGGAATTCTAATTTCCTATCAGGATAAAATTACGCCGCACGCTGAATTAGCATTTGTGACGCAAAATTTAACGGATATGACGGAAGTTAAAGTTGTAGAACAATTATTGATGTATTTGACGGTGACGCAAAAGCGAACGTTGGCCCATTTACAGGCGGCGGAAGAATATGAGCCGTCACATTTTCTCAAGATGGATCACTACGCCAAGCGCAATTTAGAATTAGTAACTTCAATGCGTAACGAGAACCGCAACGGGACGTTATTGTGGTTATTGGATAGTACTAAAACGGCGATGGGTGGTCGTTTATTAAAGCAGTGGCTTGATCGGCCGTTAATTAATTACGCTGCGATTACCCGCCGCCAAAACAAAGTAGCTAGTTTGCTGGATCATTTTTTTGAACGTTCTAGTTTACAAGAAGAATTAACTAAGGTTTATGATTTAGAACGTTTAGCTGGGCGAGTGGCCTTTGGGAATGTTAACGGGCGTGATTTAATCCAGTTAAAAACATCATTACTGCAAATTCCAAAAGTGAAGGATATTTTGGCGACTATCAATGATGGCACGTTTGATGATGTGATTGATCACTTGGATCCAGTTAGTGACGTAACGGATTTAATCGACCTGGCCATTAACGATGATCCGCCGGTTTCAACGAAGGATGGTAACTTAATTAAGTCCGGCTATAATCAGCAATTAGATGATTATCGTGACGCAATGAAAAATGGTAAACAGTGGATTGCCGAATTGCAGGCCAAAGAGCGAAAAACGACCGGCATCCATAACCTTAAAATTGGCTTTAACCGCATTTTTGGTTATTACATTGAAGTTACCAAGGCCAATTTGGCCACCTTACCAGAAGGTCGTTACGAACGTAAGCAGACGTTGACTAATGCCGAACGATTTAGCACACCGGAGTTAAAGGAAAAGGAAACACTGATTTTGGAGGCGCAAGAAAAATCAACGGCGTTGGAATATGATTTATTTACTGAAGTTCGCGAGAAGGTTAAGGCACAAATCCACCGGCTACAGCAGTTAGCAAAGGGTGTTGCCGAATTAGACGTTTTACAAAGCTTTGCCGTGACCAGCGAAAACTACCATTATGTGCGGCCGACATTAACTAAACAACAACATGACTTGAAAATTGTCGCTGGGCGGCACCCAGTTGTTGAAAAGGTATTGGGCGAACAAAAATATATTCCTAATGACGTGACAATGACGCCGGATAACGCTATTTTATTAATTACCGGGCCAAATATGTCAGGTAAAAGTACTTATATGCGACAATTGGCCTTGATCGTTATCATGGCGCAAATGGGGTGTTTTGTTCCAGCAACCAAGGCAACGTTGCCGATTTTTGACCAGATTTTTACGCGAATTGGGGCGGCTGATGATTTAATTTCAGGGCAAAGTACTTTTATGGTGGAAATGATGGAATCAAATGAGGCTTTGGCCCACGCAACGCAAAATAGCCTGGTTTTATTTGACGAAATTGGCCGGGGAACGGCAACTTATGATGGGATGGCTTTAGCCCAGGCAATTATCGAATATCTGCACGATCACGTTCATGCTAAAACATTATTTTCGACGCATTATCATGAATTGACTGCCTTAGAATCACGTTTACCTGGTTTAAAGAATGTTCACGTTGGTGCCGTTGAAGAAAATGGAACGCTCGTTTTCTTGCATAAAATGTTGCCTGGCGCGGCGGATAAGTCTTACGGGATTCACGTCGCCAAGCTAGCGGGGTTACCTGATAGCCTACTAAAACGGGCGACAACTATTTTAACTAAGCTGGAAAAGCAGCCAACGGTGTTACCCAGCGGTGAACAAACTGATACTGCGGCTGCAGGAACTGATCAGCCTGTTAGTTCTGCGGCGGCCGTTCCTTCAGCGGTTAAGGAAGTTAACGCTGAACAAAAGCCGGGTAGTGCCGTAACTTCTAAGGAGACCGAAAAGCAGTCAGCCGAAGTTGATGAACAATTGGCTTTGTTTAATTACCAAGAGAACAACGTGTCCAAAGCAGAAGGCAAAGTTCTAACTGATTTAAAGGAACTCAATTTAATGGGCATGACACCAATGGACGTCATGAACACGCTTTACAAGTGGCAGCAGAAATTAAAAGATTAGGTGCATAAATTAAGGTTTTGCGTGGTAATGCAAAATGGTCATTAAGTAACTGAGGAGGTAGGATCATGGCCAAAATTCAGGAATTGGCGGAAGTCTTAACCAACCAAATTGCGGCTGGTGAAGTAATTGAACGGCCAGCATCTGTTGTTAAGGAATTAGTGGAAAACGCTTTAGATGCCGGTGGTAATCAAATTGATATTATCGTTGAAGAGGCTGGGCTACGGCGAATTCAGGTCATTGATAATGGGGCCGGCATTCCGGCCGCTGAGGTTACCACGGCGTTTAAGCGCCATGCCACCAGTAAAATTACGTCGCGGGAAGATTTGTTTAAGGTTCGCTCATTAGGTTTTCGTGGTGAGGCCTTACCAAGTATTGCCTCGGTTTCTGACATGACACTGGAAAGCTCGACTGGCGCGGAGATTGGGGAGTACGTTCATTATCGTGGGGGTAAGTTAATTGAGCAAAAACATAGTGCCGTGCGGCAAGGGACAACAGTTAGTGTTAAGGACCTCTTCTTTAATACACCGGCCCGGTTAAAATACGTTAAGTCACCACAAACCGAACTTGCTAATATTGGTGATATTGTTAACCGCTTAGCATTAAGCCACCCCCAAGTTGCTTTTTCGTTAATTCATGAAGGCAACGTCATTTTAAAAACAAGTGGAAGTGGTGGATTACAACGAACGATTGCCGGAATTTATGGTGTCGGGAATGCACGTAAGATGCTAGAAATTTCCGCAAAGGATCTCGATTTTCAATTGACTGGTTTTGTATCACTGCCTGAATTAACCCGATCTTCACGGCGTTATTTGACCGTTTTAATTAATGGTCGGTACATCAAAAATTATCAGTTGAACAAGGCGATCATCGCTGGTTACGGGTCGAAATTAATGGTAGGTCGGTATCCAATTGTTGTGCTGGCGATTAAAATGGACCCGATATTAGTCGATGTTAACGTTCATCCAGCCAAGCAGGAAGTACGTTTGAGCAAAGAGGATGAGCTTTCACAGCTGATTCAAAAAACAATCTATGCTCGGTTGAGTCAGGAAAACTTAATTCCAGACGCAAATCGCAACTTACGCCGGAAGGATCCAGTAAATACTGATCAACTACAAATTGATTTAAATGCGGCCAGTACGCAGTGGCAGCAAGCACCAACAGAACTTGCTGCTCAAAGTTCGGCAGTGGCTGATCAAATTGCTGAGTCAGCACCAACCGTGGCCGCTAAAAAAAGCGCCGGCGCAAAACCGGCGGCCAATGCCAATCAACCCATTTTTGAAGATCCCCAGCGACTGGCCGATTTTGATGCACGCTATCAAAGTGAGCAGGTTGGTGCTGCCTTTGGGACTGAACCTAAAGCGGCCACAATAGCTGTAGAACAGCCAAAACAAGGGCAGCAACCGCGTTTTCCCCATTTGGACTATATTGGCCAAATGCACGGCACCTACTTATTTGCCCAAGGTGAAGATGGTTTCTATATTTTAGATCAACATGCGGCCCAAGAACGAGTAAATTACGAATTTTACCGTAAAGAAATTGGAAGAGTCACGCAAGACCTACAAAGTTTACTTGTACCGCTCGTTTTGGATTATCCGACCAGTGATGCTATTCGAATTCGAGATCGGGCACCGATATTAAAGCAAGTTGGTATCAATTTAGAGTCTTTTGGACAAAATAGTTTCATTTTGCGGAGCCACCCAACCTGGTTTAAGGCTGGGCAAGAAGAGGATACCGCTAAAGAAATGATTGATTATGTTCTAGAAGATAATAAAATCGATGTTGCAGCATTTCGCGAAAAAACAGCGATTATGATGAGTTGTAAGCGTGCAATTAAGGCCAATCATCATTTGGATGACAAGCAGGCACGGGCGCTTTTGCACCGCTTACCACAGTGTGAAAATCCCTTTAATTGTCCACATGGCCGGCCAGTGCTAGTTCACTTCTCGGGAAATGATTTAGAAAAAATGTTTAAGCGAATTCAAGATAGTCATGAAAGCGCGCGTGGTGAAGCTTAGTTAACAGCAATCAAATTAGGTATTTCGCGTTTTTCGTTTACAAAGTGGAATTTAGGTGCTTTTTTGACACCACTCTCAGTTGTAAGAGTTTGCTGAGCAGATTGTAAAATAGTTTTAACAATTGCCCAAATGGCGCTTTAGTTTGTTAAACTGAGTCTAAATTAATCAAGTACAGACAAGAATTTCGGCCGAAGAATGTGCCATGCATTCTTCGGTCGTTTTTTATTTTGTTAAAAGACGACGCTGAATTTGGAGGGATAAAAATGGCCTATATTTCTTTATTAATTGCTGGTTTGTTAGAGGTTGGTTGGGCGACTAGTTTGGAAGCCAGCCATGGTTTTACGCAATTAGGTCCTACTTTGTTAACTGTATTTCTGCTGGTTTGTAGTTTTTATTTTCTTAATTTTGCGTTACGAGCATTTGGTGTTGGTGTCACCTACGCCGTTTTTACGGGAATCGGTACGGCTGGAACCTCGCTAGTTGGGATGGCAATTCTTGGTGAACCAGTATCGGTTGGTAAGTTGTTGGCGCTGGGTATTTTACTGCTTGGAATTATTGGTTTGGAACTTAGTAACGGGAAGGGAGAACGTCCATGAGTTGGTTGATGTTAATTATTGCCGGTTTTTGTGAATTAGGTTTTATTGCCTGGTTGCAGCAAGCCATGGTTACCGGCGGCTGGTATTATCGGTTACTCTCGGTACTCAGTGTTGCCCTTAGCATGCTTTTATTGAGTCAAGCAACGAAAACAATTCCTTTAAGTGTGGCCTACGCAGTGTGGACTGGGATTGGCGCGATAAGTAGTGTACTTTACGGAATTTTTAGACTGCACGAAAAAAGTTCACCCGCCAAATTTTTCTTTGTTAGCTGCATTTTAGTTGGTGTTATTGGTCTAAAGATGGTTGGCTAAAATGAAATCACGGATAAGCCGGTAAAAATTGAGTCAGGTGTGGTACAATGCTATCAGGCAAACATATGTACTCATTTTAAAAAGTAAGGAATTGTGGTTATGTATGATTATTTCGTTGGCTACGTCACGTACGTAAGCCCTTTTTATATTGTGCTTGAAGTTAACGGAGTGGGCTATAAGCTTCAATTAGCCAATCCATTTCGTTTTGAAGTTTCAAAGGAAAAACAACAAAAAATTTACGTTTACCAGGCCATTCGTGATACAGATATCACTTTATTTGGTTTCAGTAATCAAGACGAAAAATTACTATTTGAAAAGTTGATTAAAGTCTCTGGTATTGGACCAAAATCAGCGCTGGCTATTTTAGCAAATAACGATCACGCAGGTTTGATCAACGCAATTAAAACTGATGACGTGGGTTATTTAACTAAGTTTCCTGGTGTCGGTAAAAAAACGGCCCAGCAAATTGTTTTAGATTTAAAGGGTAAGCTGACGGATTTAACTAGTCCAGAAACTATCCCAGGCCAGCAAAGTATGCCGGTCATGGATGAAACGCTTAGTCCGTATTTAAAGGAAACATTGGCGGCTTTATTGGCATTAGGTTATAAAGAACGTGAAGTTAAGGCAATCACTAAGCCGCTAAAAACGTTTAGTGCGGACAGTACTGACGCTTATTTAAGTGAGGCCTTACGGTTATTGATGAAAGGTTAAGGTAAAGGAGGGTTTCGATGGCAGATAAACGCGTGATTTCACCGGAAACAGAAGATAATGGCGAAGAAAGTCTTGAAAAATCATTACGCCCTCAGTATCTAAGTCAGTACATCGGCCAAGATAAGGTTAAAAGTGAGTTACAAGTGTATATTGCAGCGGCCAAAAAGCGTGAAGAGGCGTTAGACCACGTTTTGCTGTACGGACCGCCGGGTTTAGGCAAAACCACTTTGGCAATGGTAATTGCTCATGAAATGCAGGTTAATATTCGAACAACTAGTGGCCCAGCAATTGAGAAACCAGGGGATTTAGTAGCAATTCTAAATGAGTTACAACCTGGAGATATTTTATTTATTGATGAAATCCACCGTTTACCAAAAATTGTTGAAGAAATGCTCTATTCAGCAATGGAAGACTTTTTTGTTGATATTGTTATCGGCCAAGGTCCAACGGCCCATCCGGTTCATTTTCCGTTGCCGCCATTTACTTTGATTGGTGCAACTACGCGGGCAGGCTTGCTATCAGCACCGTTACGGGATCGATTTGGCATTGTTGAACATATGGCGTATTATAAAGAGGCTGATTTGACTGATATTGTGGAACGATCGGCCGATATTTTTGATACCAAGATTGCGTTAGAAGGCGCCCATGAGATTGCCCGTCGTTCGCGGGGGACGCCTCGGGTGGCCAACCGATTGTTAAAGCGGATTCGTGACTTTGCGCAGGTGGCCGATCAAAAATCAATTGATCAGTTAATTGTTGCTAAGGCACTCAAGTTGCTGCAAGTTGATGATCGCGGGTTAGACTACGTTGATCAAAAATTATTACTGACGATGATCAATTATTACGATGGCGGGCCAGTTGGGTTAGGTACAATTGCCGCCAACGTTGGTGAAGAGACGGAAACGATCGAAGAGATGTACGAACCGTACTTATTGCAGATAGGTTTCCTGAAACGAACGCAACGTGGCCGGGTTGTGACGCCGCAAGCATACGCACATTTAGGAATTAAATTTGAACCAAAAAAATAAGCTGACTGATGTAAAGGAAGTAGAATGATGGGATTAACACTTGAAGATTTTGATTATAATTTGCCCCACGAACTTATTGCCCAGACACCATTAAAAGAGCGGGATGCTTCACGCTTACTAGTTTTAGATCATAAAACTGGTGAAATGGCTGATAAACATTTCTATGACATTCTTGATGAATTACACGCCGGGGATGCTGTTGTAATGAATGATACCCGCGTAATGCCCGCTCGGTTATACGGGGTCAAACCGGATACTGGTGGGCACATGGAAGTGTTATTGTTAAACAATACAGACGGTGATAACTGGGAAACGCTGATGAAGCCAGCTAAACGGGCCAAAGTTGGGACGGAGATTGTCTTTGGCGATGGCCAATTAAAAGCAACAGTCACGAAGGAATTGGAACACGGTGGCCGGATGATTGAATTTCACTATGCTGGCATCTTTATGGAAATTCTCGAGCAATTAGGTGAAACACCATTGCCACCGTACATCAAAGAAAAATTAGATGATCCTGAGATGTATCAAACCGTTTACGCCAAGGAAAACGGCTCGGCTGCTGCACCAACTGCCGGATTACACTGGACTAAGGATCTGCTTAAACAGGTTCAGGATAAGGGTGTTAAGTTAATTTATTTGACTTTGCACGTTGGTCTTGGTACGTTTCGGCCAGTTGATGAGGAGAATATTGACGACCATAAAATGCACAGCGAATTTTACCGCCTGACACCGAAAGCGGCTGCTGAATTAAATGAGGTTCGACAAAATGGTGGTCGGATTGTTGCTACGGGGACAACGTCAATTCGGACGCTAGAAACGATTGGAACAAAGTTTAATGGTGCAATTAAGGCCGATTCTGGTTGGACCGATATTTTTATTAAACCTGGTTACAAGTGGCAGGTTGTCGATGCCTTCATTACCAACTTCCATTTGCCAAAATCAACGCTAGTGATGTTGGTGGCTGCTTTTACGGGACGGGATACCATTCTTAACGCCTATGCTCACGCAATTGAAGAGCGTTACCGCTTCTTTAGTTTCGGTGATGCTATGTTTATTAAATAGCTAGCAGATAAAACAGCAAAATTTCAATATTAATTAACGGATGATAAAGAGACCACAGTAAACTTTAGGGTTTACCGTGGTCTCTTTAGTAAATGAAATTGGTTTGAGCCATTTAATGACAAAAAAAACAGGAAATACGCCAGCCAAGATTTTTTGTTTGAGACATGATCAAGGACCATGCGGGGTGTTACAAAAATGTCACTCTAACGCATTAGTAATCAAAACGGCTGTACGAACGTAACAAGCTAATGGAGACTGTTCAAGACAACAATTTATTTTGACAACAATTGATTAGGTTCAATTAGCGAGAAAGTTCGGACTTGGCTTTAGCAATACTTCCCGTCAATCGTATTTTAACACATCTTTAAGCGCTTTCAAATACTTTTTGATTACTTGCCAAATTGTTTTAAAATGATAGAATGTGACAGTTAAGAAGATTTAATGGCATCCTTTTGGCCGTTTAGGTTATAGGTTTATTGCTAAATTGATTTAATAATAAAGGAGTCAAAATTATGGAACCAGCGATCAAATATCGCTTGATTAAAAAAGAGAAGCACACTGGTGCCCGCTTGGGTGAAATTACGACCCCCCACGGTACTTTCCAAACACCAATGTTTATGCCAGTTGGAACTAATGCTTCTGTAAAAACGATGGCCCCTGAAGAGCTGGACACGATGGGCGCCGGAATTATTTTGGCGAATACGTATCACTTATGGTTGCGGCCAGGTGAGGATATTGTCAAAGAGGCGGGCGGCCTGCATCGTTTTATGAATTGGGATAAAGGAATCTTAACTGATTCTGGCGGTTTTCAAGTTTTTTCCCTTGCGAACACACGGAACATCACTGAAGAAGGCGTTCATTTTAAGAACCACCTCAATGGTGCGGCGATGTTTTTGTCACCGGAAAAGGCCATGCAAATCGAAAATGATCTTGGCCCGGACATTATGATGAGTTTAGATGAATGTCCACCATTTTTTGAAAGTTACGAATACGTTAAACATTCGGTTGCGCGAACTAGTCGTTGGGCCGAACGAGGATTGAAGGCCCATCGTAATCCTGAAACCCAGGGCCTGTTTGGAATTGTTCAAGGCGCCGGTTTCAAAGATCTGCGTGAACAAAGTGCCAAAGATTTAGTTAGTCTGGATTTTCCCGGTTATTCAATTGGCGGTTTGTCCGTTGGTGAATCCAAGGCGGAAATGAATCATGTTTTAGATTTTACAGCACCACTGTTACCAGAAAATAAACCGCGCTATTTAATGGGAGTTGGTTCTGCGGATGCTTTGATTGATGGAGCTATTCGAGGGATTGATATGTTTGATTGTGTCTTACCAACGCGAATTGCCCGTAACGGGACAGTTATGACAAGCCATGGTCGGCTAGTCGTTAAAAATGCTCAGTATGCGCATGATTTTGGTCCGCTGGATGATAATTGTCAATGTTATGCTTGTCGTAATTACAGCCGGGCTTATATTCGGCATTTGATCAAGGCTAATGAAATCTTTGGAATTCATTTGACGAGTTACCATAATTTATACTTCTTGTTGCACTTAATGAAACAAGTACGGCAGGCAATTATGGATGATAATTTACTTGAATTTCGGGAAGCATTTTTCGAAAGTTACGGATTTAACCAAGAAAATGCGCGTAATTTTTAGTTTTAACTGGAAGTCCGAAAGTAAGTCTGTTAGGCTTATTAATAGAGTTTCAGAAAAAATATAATGAGGTGTTAAATTTATGAATAGCGGTATGAGTTCAATTATTATGATCGTCATTTTGTTTGCTTTAATGTACTTTATGATGATTCGGCCCCAAAAGAAGTCACAAGATAAAAAGAAACAAATGATGTCGGCAATGAAGCCAGGCGATGAGGTTGTTACGATTGGTGGGCTTCATGGTGTTATCAGCAAAATAGATAATACAAAACAAACGGCCGAATTAGATATTGAAGGTGTTTATTTGACCTTTGATCTACGCGCAATTGGGCGTGTTGTTAATCAGTCTACACCGACTAATGTTGAAGAAGCTACACCAACTAGTGATGAAGCAAAGCCGTCTAGTGAAGAGGCCGAGGCCAAAAGCGAAGTACCTTATAACGAAGACGAAGCTAAAAAGGACGACCAAACTAAGTAAGCCGACCTGGTAATAAATAAAAAGAAGCCTTCCGGTAGCATTTTGAGCTACTAAAATCCCGCCATAATTGATAGATGAGTTAACCTAATTTATCTAGTAATTATGGCGGGATATTTGTATCTCTAAAGCAAGCATCAGCCTCAAGAAAATTTAGCTTTCAAAAATTTGATTAAAGTGAAGACACTCAGGCAATCAAGTGGCAAATAGACTTTTTCCAGACAATTTGGAATCGATTGGAGGTCATTTGCTTAAAAGATCTTCAGGTCAATTTCCAATGAAACGTAGCTGGAATGAATTTAGACTGTGTTGGATGATACGTCTCCGTGAGTGAAAACATAGCCGGAACTTATTATTTAATTACAATAATTGTTTAATACACTAAAATGGCCGTGCCTTAGATGAATACTGGAAAGTGACCATTTTAGGTGCAACAAAGGTATGATATTGTTATATTTTTCACTTGACAAGTATGTGTGTAGTGTGTTAAAATATCAATTAGGAGATCTTCTATTTTGAAATTATCACTAAAAATTTCAACTTTTTCCACCAATTAATTTGTAATTTTTATGTTTCATTGCGAAAGTATTCACAAATATTTTTAACCATCTTTTTTGGAAAACATAATGAAAAACTTGTTTTTGTTATGTTGAAAGCGCTTAATATAGCCAAAAAAATTCTATATTAAAAAGCTTTACAAAAAGAATTGAGAGAGGTACTATTTACTTGTGAAATAAATAACAAACAAAAATGATAATTTGGAATGGAGATTCGAGATATGCTTAAACCGACAAATGCACCAAGAGTAACAGAAAAGAAAGAAACTGTTGATGTTGATAAGATGATCGATAACCTAGTTAAAAAATCCCACGTTGCTTTAGATAAAATGGCAAACTTTACGCAAGAGCAAGTTGATAAAGTTTGTGAAGCAATGGCAATTGCGGCACTGGATAACCATATGAAACTAGCCAAAATGGCAGTTGCTGAAACACACCGTGGCGTGGTTGAAGATAAAGCAATTAAGAATATGTACGCAAGTGAGTATATTTGGAATAGTATTCGCCACGATAAAACAGTGGGTATTATTGAAGACAATGATGAAGAACAATTGATGAAAATTGCAGAACCAGTTGGGGTTGTTGCTGGTGTTACACCGGTAACAAACCCAACGTCAACCGTTGTTTTTAAATCATTAATTTCGCTTAAAACGCGGAACACAATTATTTTTGGCTTTCATCCACAGGCCCAAAAATCTTGTGTTGAAACGGCAAAAATTATTCGTGCCGCGGCCGTTGAGGCTGGTGCACCAGAAGACTGTATTCAATGGATTGACCAACCAAGTATTCAGGCAACTGGAGCTTTAATGAATCATGATGGTGTTGCAACTGTTTTAGCAACTGGTGGCCCAAGTATGGTTAAGGCGGCTTATTCGACTGGTAAGCCTGCTTTGGGTGTTGGTCCTGGTAATGGGCCAACTTACATTGAAAAGACGGCCAACATTAAGCAATCAGTAAATGATATTGTTCTTTCAAAGACGTTTGATAACGGGATGGTTTGTGCTTCTGAAAATAGTGCCGTTGTTGACAGTGACGTTTATGAAGAGGTTAAGGCTGAATTCAAGTATTGGAACTGCTACTTTGTTAAAAAGAGTGATCAGAAGGCACTTTCTGACGCAATGTTTGATGAAAAACGTGGCGGTGTTAAAGGACCAATTGCTGGAAAGTCAGCTTACCAAATTGCCGAGTTGGCGGGTATTAAAGTTCCAGAAGACACTAAAGTTTTAATTGCCGAAATTGATGGTGTTGGGCCAAAGTACCCATTATCACGGGAAAAGTTATCACCAGTTTTGTCAATGTACAAAGCCTCCGGTCACGAAGAAGCCTTCAAGTTATGCGAGGAATTACTTGATTTTGGTGGGTTAGGACATACTGCTGGGTTACACACGACTGATGATGATCTAATTACAAAATTTGCACTTAAAATGAAAGCTTGTCGGATTCTTATCAACCAACCATCAGCAGTTGGTGGGATTGGTAACATCTATAACAATATGGTGCCTTCACTAACGCTTGGAACTGGTTCTTACGGTAAGAATTCAATCTCGCATAACGTGACTGACTTTGATTTACTAAACATCAAAACAGTGGCAAAGCGGCGTAACAACATGCAGTGGATCAAGTTACCACCGAAGGTCTACTTTGAGCGTAATTCGGTTCGCTACCTTGAACAAATGGAAGGAATCAACCGAGTATTTCTAGTTTGTGATCCTGGCATGGTGAAATTTGGTTACTCGGATCGGGTATTAGATGTTCTGCGCAAGCGCCGCAATAACGTTGAAGTTGAAGTCTTTTCAGACGTTGAACCTAATCCATCTACGGACACGGTTAATAAAGGCGTTGCCCGGATGGATGCTTTTAAGCCGGACACGGTCATTTCTTTAGGCGGTGGCTCGGCGATGGATGCAGGCAAGTTTATGTGGTTAATGTATGAGCATCCAGAATCTTCCTTCTTTGGTGCTAAGCAAAAGTTCTTGGATATTCGTAAACGAACTTACCGCGTACCAACGCCAAACAAGGCTAAGTACATTGGGATTCCAACAACTTCTGGTACTGGTTCGGAAGTAACGCCGTACGCCGTTATTACGGATTCTAAGACGCACGTTAAGTACCCAATTACGGACTACGCAATGCAGCCAGATGTTGCCATTATTGATTCACAATTTGTTGAAACAGTACCAAAACGTACGACTGCGTGGACTGGCCTGGATGTTATCACCCACGCCACTGAGTCTTACGTTTCTAACATGGCTTCCGACTATACCCGTGGCTGGTCATTACAGGCTTTACAGCTAGCCTTTAAATACTTGAAGGCTTCCTATGATGGTGATCCAGTGGCGCGACAAAAGATGCATGACGCTTCCACGCTAGCTGGGATGGCATTTGCCAACGCCTTTCTGGGAATTACCCATTCAATTGCGCATAAACTTGGTGGTGAATTTAACTTACCCCATGGCCTAGCCATTGCGATTACGTACCCACAGGTGGTACGGTACAATGCTGAGACACCAACTAAGATAGCAATGTGGCCAAAATATGATCACTTTAGTGCCTTGAAGGATTACGCCGACATTGCTCGCTTCTTGGGCTTTGAGGGTAACAATGATGAAGAATTAAAAGAGAGCTTAGTTAAACACTTTATTGACTTAGCACATTCAGTCGATGTGACTCTGGATTTGAAACATAATCGAGTTGAAAAGGATCACTTTGATAAAACTGTTGATGAATTAGCTGAATTGTCCTATGAGGATCAATGTACAACGGCCAATCCACGGGAACCACTTATTAAAGAATTGAAAGAGCTGCTTATCCGTGAGTGGGACGGTAAGGGTGTTGAAGTTAAATAATTAGGGATTGAAAAAGAACGTTTACGTTTTGCGCTTAGGCTGCCCGGAGGTGGGTGGTTAAAGCAATTAGACGTGAACGTTTTTTATTTTGGCTAAAGTAGTAACATAAACGATTTTTGTCTGGAAGGGTCAATAATTCAATTTTAGCCTAGCTTTAGTAGGTAGGCCGATTACACTACTTTTATTGGCATCGAAAAAATTCACAAAAGTTGAATTTATTTGATTGCCGGGAACTTAGTTAATGGTTACAATAGGAGTAGTTTGAGACTTAATATGGAAGTGGTGTCAGGAATGCAAAACGAAAAAGTTGCCTTATTTATTATTTTTGGCGGTTCCGGTGACCTTGCGCGCCGAAAGCTCTACCCCTCTTTATTCCGCCTGTACCAAAAGGGGTATTTAAAGGATCATTTCGCGGTGGTTGGTACTGCTCGGCGGCCGTGGACGAATGAATATTATCATAATATCATTAAAGAATCACTTGCCGATTTAAAACCTGATGATGCTCAGGCAACCGCATTTGCTGATCATTTCTACTATCAATCACATGATGTGACTAATACTGAACATTACGTTGTTTTACGCGATTTGGCGGCAAAATTAGATCAAAAATATCAGTTAAACGGTAATCGAATTTATTATATGGCAATGTCACCACGTTTCTTTGGTGTTATTGTGGGCCATTTAAAGTCAGAGCAAATTCTGACGGATGCTGGGTTTAACCGGTTGATTATTGAAAAACCATTTGGGCATGATTTCCAATCTGCCAAAGAATTGAATAGCGAGATTCGGACTTCATTTTCTGAGGACCAAATTTACCGAATTGATCATTATTTAGGTAAAGAAATGGTTCAAAATATTTCGGCGATTCGTTTTGGTAATAACATTATCGAATCATTATGGAATAATCGTTATATTGATAACATTCAAATCACGTTAAGTGAATCATTAGGTGTTGAGGAGCGGGCCGGCTATTACGAAACTGCTGGTGCCATGCGGGATATGGTTCAAAATCACATTTCACAGATTGCCACGTTACTCGCAATGGAACCACCAGTATCTTTTAGCGCCGAGGACATTCGCAACGAGAAAATTAAAGTGTTACGTTCTTTGCACATTGATACGATTGAAGAAGCTAAACGTAATTTTGTCCGTGGTCAGTATGGTGCAGCAACCATTGATGGTCAACAACTTGATAATTATCGGGATGCTGACCAAGTTGCAACTGATTCCAATACTGAAACCTTTGTGGCGGGTAAGATGGAGTTTGAAAATTTTCGTTGGAGTGGTGTTCCTTTCTTTGTTCGAACGGGCAAGCGTCTGGCGCAAAAAGCAACGCGGGTGGATATTGTTTTCAAACAAGTGCCACAGAATATTTTTAAGGCGGCCAGTGATAATGATGAGTTGGCGCCCAATGTTCTAACTATCTACATTGAACCAACGGAAGGCTTTGGCTTACGGGCTAACGCCAAACAAATCGGTCAAGGTTATGCAACACGGCCAGTTGATCTGGATTTTCGGCATAGTGCCCGCGCGACGGCTAATAGTCCTGAGGCGTACGAGCGTTTGTTATTGGACGCCCTCAACGGTGATTCGACTAACTTTACACATTGGGATGAACTCGCACAGACTTGGCGGTTTGCTGATGTGATTGAACAGGCTTGGGCCCAGGAACCAGCGGCTGATTTTCCTAATTACGTCAGTGGTTCAATGGGACCTAAGGCTGCTGATGAGCTTTTAGCTCGCGATGGCGCCAAATGGGTGTTTGATCCAGCTAGGCCTGAAATCGAAAATTAAATATAATTAGGTACTTGAAGTGGACCAAAAGACAATGAAGTCAGTAGTCATAACTAGGTAAGAACCATTATTTAGGCATGCTGTGTTCGTCTTTTGGCCCACGTTTATTGTTTTAAGGAACGTTTTGAGTTCAAAGAAGGTGAGTGGATGGCAACTGGTGGATTGTTACAAATTCCTTTGGAAAACGATACATCACGCAAAATTATTCACGTGGATATGGATGCGTTTTACGCGTCAATTGAAGAGCGAGAACACCCTGAATTTAGAAATCAGCCTTTAATTATTGCCCGTAATCCTAGTGATACTGGTGGAAAAGGGGTTGTGACAACCGCAAATTATGTTGCCCGCAAGTTTGGCGTCCACTCTGCTATGCCGGCTGCCAAGGCGCTGGCGCTTTGTCCTAAGGCAATTTTCAAGCGGCCTGATTTCACTTTATACCGAAGTGTTTCCGAGCAAGTTCACGAAATTTTTCACCGTTTTACAGATATTATCGAATACGTTTCTTTGGACGAAGCGTACCTTGATGTGACGGTGAATAAAATGAAACAAAATTCGGCGGCCCAGCTGGCCAAAATGATTCAACAAGCAATTTTTGAAGTCACACATTTAACCAGTTCAACCGGAATTTCGTACAATAAATTTCTGGCCAAAATGGCATCTGATTACCGCAAGCCCGCTGGTTGTACGGTGATTATGCCGGAACAGGCCTTAACTTTTTTAGGTGACCTACCAATCGAAAAATTTCATGGTGTCGGTAAAAAGACGGTGCCTAAATTAAACGATATGGCAATTTATACCGGGCGTGATTTACAACAAATACCGGAAATGCAGTTAATTCAGCGTTTTGGTAAAATGGGTTTTCAACTTTACCGGCACGCTCACGGAGTAGATACACGGCCAGTAGAGTACCAGCGGGAGCGCAAGTCAATTGGCAAAGAAGAAACATTTGGTAATCCCCTTGGCGCGGAAGATCAAGTGACTACAGAATTACATTTTTTGGCGCGAAAAGTGGCCGCCAATTTAGTGAAATTACAAAAACACGGTAAGACAGTCGTGTTGAAGGTGCGTAACCGCAACTTTGAAACAACGACCAAACGATTAACAAGTAGCGAGTATGTTTTAGATGAAACAACGATTTATGCTGATGCGCAGCAGCTGTGGGATGAAATTGGCGATTTAAGTGAAGGGGTTCGTTTACTTGGAATTACCGTGACCAATTTAGATCCCATTGGTTTTGAAGAATTACGCTTGCCACTCTTTTAGTGATTTTGTGTTTTTAGTGTAAAACCAGTATACTTTAGGCAGTTAACTATCGGAAAATTAGTGAAGGGAGAAGTCACATCAATGAAATTTAATTGGTACGGGCAGTTATCTTTAAAATTTAAAATAGCGGCGAAACCGATCTCATTGATCACAATTGTAGTTGCCCCTCGGCCAGTGGCTACGCAAACAGGACTAACTGGGCCGACAATTTTTACCCACTTTTTTTTAAAGGTGAGGTACGCTTCACAACTGTTTACGCAACGAACGGCCAGTAATACTGCTTTAATCGGTGTTGCTCGGTCAGTTACGGTGTAGCGCGATGGCACATAAACGTGAACAAGTGATTCGTTTTATTGAAAAGTTGGTCGTTGGCAAAAAAGTTTCCGTTCGTGGTTTATCTCATCAGCTTGGGTTAAGCGAAGGAACTGTTTATCAGGGAATCAAAGAAGCCGAAGAGCGTGGATTAGTCGCGACAATTCCGCGAGTTGGCACGATTCGAATTAATCATACAATCCAAACAATGCAAGACACACTAACTTACCAAGCGCTGTTACAAATCATTAATGGCCAAGTTTTGGCCGGTGAGCAAGGTTTAACTAAAGTGTTGCATCATTTTTTGATTGGTGCAATGACGGCCGACCGAATGTTACCTTATTTAACGGCGAATGCATTAGTTATTGTGGGTAACCGTGAGGATGTTCAGCAGACCGCGTTGCATAATGGGGCCGCCGTGCTGATTACTGGTGGTTTAGCAGTATCACCGGCAATTGTTGATTTGGCTAATCGCAAGGAGTTACCAATTCTTTCAACTAAATTTGACACTTATACTGTTGCGACAATGATCAACCGTGCCTTGGCGGATCAAAGAATTAAACACAAAATTGCTACCGTGGCGGACGTTTATACTGCACTGGAACACACACGTTATTTATACAGCCGGCAAACCGTTGTTGATTATAAGCGCTTAAATCGCGTTTCAACCCATGCACGTTTTCCAGTGATTACCCAAACAAATCAGTTGGTAGGCATTATTGCCGTTAAGGATATTTTTGATAAGGCCGGTAGTTTAACGCTGGATAAAGTAATGACGAAGGCACCGGTAACTGTGAGTTTAACGACTAGCTTGGCCAGTGTTCGGCACATGATGGTTTATGATGGCTATGAGTTACTGCCCGTTGTGGACGCCCAGCTGCACTTGTTAGGGATTATTAGTCGGCAGGATGTTATGGCCAAAATGGACGAGCGAAAAGAAAAGGCCGCGGGTACTTATTTTGACCAAGTTACGAGCTCATTAACGGCACAACAAGGTGGTGCAGCTTACCACACAACGGTTTTACCGCAGATGACCAATCAGATTGGGACAATTTCCTTTGGCGTTCTCAGCGAACTAGTCGCTTCTGCGTGTCAGCGTCATTTACATTATAAAATAAATCGTGCTTCAACAATCGATCAAGTGAGCCTACATTATTTACGACTCATTCAGTTAGACGCACGTTTAACAATTATTCCTTTGATTATGGAGGCAGGACGACACTCTGCCAAAATTGACGTTAATGTCCAACAAAATAATCAGCTGGTAGCAAAAGCAATCGTTACCTGTCAGCTATTAGAGAATCCAAAGTGAGGTATAAAATGAAGCAAGAACAAAAAGCAATTATTGAAAAAATTCAGGCGTATGGTACGATTATTATTCACCGCCACCAAAGTCCTGATCCAGACGCACTTGGTTCCCAAGTTGGATTAGCCAAAATTATTCAAGCAACCTATCCGCAGAAAAAAGTTTACGTTGTGGGCGAGGCCAGCGAAGGATTGACCTGGATGGCACAAATGGACACGGTTGCCACGGAGCAGTATACTGGCGCTTTAGTGATTGTAACCGATACTGCAAATACACCACGGGTTAGCGACGATCGTTATACCAAGGGTGCTGACCTAATTAAGATTGATCATCATCCTAATGATGAACCTTACGGTGATCCAATGTGGGTTGAGCCAGCAGCTTCCAGCAGTTCAGAATTAATTTATGATTTAGCCGTTGCTGGAAAAATGACGGTTCCAGCTGCTGCAGCGCGACTTCTTTATACTGGAATTGTGGGTGATACTGGTCGGTTTATGTATTCAGCGACAACACCGCATACTTTTGAAGTGGCCGCTGCGTTAATTAAACATGATTTTGATTTTACGTTAGTTAACCAAAACTTAGATACAATGTCGGCCGAACAGGCGCACTTATCGGCCTACGTCTTAGAAAACTTAATTATTTTGCCAAGTGGGGCGGCCCACATTACCTTGAGTCAGGAATTATTGAAACGTTTAGGATTAAGTGTTGCCCAAACGTCATCAATTGTGTCATTACCTGGTAAAATTGCGGCAGTTTCCGCCTGGGTTATTTTTGTTGAACAGGTTCCGGAGAATTACCGGGTTCATTTTCGTTCTAAAGGTCCGATCATCAATGAATTAGCTAAAGCCCATCATGGCGGCGGCCATCCACTTGCAAGTGGTGCGCGTGCTCAGGGAGAAGCTGAAACAAAGGAGATTGTGACGGCCTTAGACCAAATTGTCAGTCACCAATAATGAAAGAGGTTTTTATGAGTAAACAATTTACAGATTTTAAATTGCAGCCCTATATTATAGCGGCACTACAAGCAATTCATTTTAAAGAAGCAACACCAATTCAAGAGCGTTTAATTCCAGTGATTGCGTCTGGCAAGAGTGTTGTTGGCCAATCACAAACCGGGAGCGGTAAAACGCACGCCTTTTTGGTACCAATTTTTAATGTACTAGATCCAACTAATCAAGATGTTCAAGTAGTTATTACGACACCTAGTCGAGAACTGGCTGAGCAAATTTTTCAGGCCGCTGAGCAGATTGCAAAATTTAGTCCCCGGCCAATTCGAATTCATAACTACGTTGGTGGAACCGATAAGAAGCGCCAAATTGAGAAATTACACCACCAGCAACCGCAAATTGTGATTGGTACCCCTGGACGAATTCGCGATTTAATTGATAATGAAGCTTTGAAGAGTTACACTGCAACAACTTTTGTCGTCGATGAAGCAGATATGACGTTAGATATGGGCTTTTTAAATGATGTTGATAAAATTGCGGCAACATTCCCGGATAACTTGCAAATGCTAGTTTTCTCGGCAACTATTCCTCAAAAATTGCAACCATTTTTGAAGAAATATTTGAACGCACCAGTTATTGAAGAAATTCCAGCGACGACTGTGATTAGTCCAACCATCGATAACTGGCTTGTGTCCACGCAAGGTAAGAGTAAAAACGAGCTAATTTATCATTTATTAACGGCAATCAACCCTTACCTGGCCTTAGTTTTTGCTAACACTAAGCGCAATGTTGATGATATTGCAGCCTATTTAACCAAACGTGGTTTAAAAGTTGCTAAAATTTCTGGTGATCTAAGTCCCCGTGATCGTAAAAAAACCATGCGGCAAATCCAAAACCTTGATTTTCAATACGTTGTGGCAACTGATTTGGCCTCACGGGGAATTGATATTCCTGGTATTTCTCACGTTATTAATGCTGAAATTCCGGATGATTTGGATTTCTTTATTCACCGTGTTGGAAGAACTGGCCGAAACGGGTTATCAGGAATTGCAATGACCTTGTATGAGCCAGGACAAGAAAATTTGGTAACCGAAATTGAAAAATTGGGAATTGAGTTTGAACCTAAACAGGTTAAAAATGGCGAAATTGTTGATACCTATGACCGAAATCGGCGGGCAAAACGTGAAAAAACTAAGCCGGCATTAGATACACGCCTCGTTGGTTTAGCAAAGAAAGAAAAGAAAAAGCATAAGCCAGGTTACAAGAAACGAATTCGTAAGGCCATTCAAAAGGATGAATGGTTTAAGCGCCGGGTACGGCATCAAAAAGAGGCACGGGATGAACGCACTAAGCGCCGAAATGAACATTAGTCCGTCTTTGAAATTGGGTTAGTGAATTAAACGACAATGCTTTTTTAGAGGCGTTTCGTGGCATTTGCCGGCAGTAGTTGACAGCTGCCTAGTTAAATTCTATAATAATTCCAGAAAATAAATGACAGGATATCTTTTAAATAAACGTTTCTTCAGGAAGGTAAAATTAACTGAGAATTTACCACTAACGTTTTTTAATTGGCTCCCTGGTGAGATTTCGCGACTCGGCGTTATGAGTTCAAGAGGGAACGATTAACATCGTTGCAATCAAGGTGGTACCGCGCAAAAGCGTCCTTGAAGTTGCAGGGGTGTTTTTTATTTGCTCTAAGATAAGAGAGGATGAATTGAGTTGAAGAAGTTAAGTAGTAGTCAGATTCGGCAAATGTACCTCGACTTTTTTAAAGAAAAGGGCCACACAGTTGAACCGTCAGCGTCACTAGTACCAGTGGATGATCCAACGTTACTGTGGATTAATTCAGGCGTTGCAACAATGAAAAAGTATTTTGATGGCCGAGTAGTGCCAGAAAATCCCCGGTTGACTTCATCACAAAAAAGTATTCGAACTAACGATATTGAAAATGTTGGTAAAACAGCACGCCACCAAACGCTGTTTGAGATGCTAGGGAACTTTTCCGTCGGTGATTACTTTAAGAAAGAAGCAATTCCGTGGGCCTGGGAATTTCTAACCAGTCCTAAATGGATGGCGTTTGCCGCGGATAAATTATACATTACCGTTTATCCGGAAGATAAATTGGCCAAGCAAATCTGGAAAGAAACTGGCGTTAAACCAGCTCATATTATTGAAGATGAAGATAACTTCTGGGATATTGGTGAAGGCCCAAGCGGTCCTGATTCGGAGATTTTCTATGATCGTGGCCAAGAATTTAATAACGTTGCTACTGATGATCCAGAAAACTATCCTGGTGGCGAAAATGAACGCTACCTTGAAGTTTGGAATATTGTATTTTCTGAATTTAATCATAAACCTGACGGCAGTTATGAGCCACTACCACATAAAAATATTGATACCGGGATGGGCCTAGAACGCTTGGTTTCTGTTGTTCAGGGTGCTAAAACTAACTTTGAAACGGATTTATTTTTACCAATTATCCACGCAACTGAAAAAATGAGCGACGCCAAGGTTTACGGTAAAGATGAACAGGATGATGTTTCCTTTAAAGTTATTGCTGATCATTCCCGGGCGGTAACCTTTGCCATTGGTGATGGTGCCTTACCTTCAAATGAGGGCCGAGGTTACGTGTTGCGGCGCTTAATTCGCCGGGCAACGGTTCACGGCAAAAAATTGGGGATTAACGAACCATTCTTGTATAAATTGGTTCCTGTTGTTGGCAAAATAATGGAAAGCTATTATCCTGAAATTTTGCAGCAAAGTGATTACATCGCTAAGATTATTAAGTCGGAGGAAGATCGGTTTAATAATACGCTGACTGACGGTCTAAAACTGTTGGATAAAGAAATTACGACGGCCAAAAAACAACAACCAGCCATTTTATCTGGTGCGGCGGCCTTTAAATTATTTGATACTTATGGCTTTCCTTTTGATTTAACAAAAGAATATGCTGGTGATGAAGGTTTGGCCGTTGATGAGGCCGGCTTTAACGCCGAAATGAAGAAGCAAAAAGAGCGTGCCCGGGCTGCTCGCAGTCAGGATAACGGTATGGGCGTACAAAGTGGTCTGTTGTTAGACGTTAAAACCACAAGTAAGTTTATTGGTTGGGATCATTTAAGTAAGGATCAGGCAACTTTGGCGGTCATTGTGGCCAATGATCAGATTGTTGATCAGGTAACAACTGGTACGGCCGAGCTTATTTTTGATGAGACACCATTTTACGCTGAAATGGGCGGTCAAGTTGCTGACCAAGGTGTGATTCAGAATGAGGCTGGGCAAGTAGTTGCTGTGGTCACGGATGTGCAGCACGCACCAAATGGCCAAAATTTGCATACTGTTGATGTTAAAGCACCTTTGAAAAAGGGTGAGCACTATCAATTGAAAGTTGATCAGGATTTCCGGCGTAAAGTTTCGCTAAACCATACGGCAACTCATTTATTAGATCAGGCATTGCGGGATGTTCTAGGCGAACACGTACGACAAGCGGGTTCACTAGTTGAGCCAGATTATTTGCGCTTTGATTTCACTCATTCTGGTCAAACAACGGCTGCAGAATTGGCCCAAATTGAACAAATTATCAACGAAAAAATTTGGGCGGCGCTACCAATTTCTTGGGTAGTTACGGATATTGAATCGGCTAAAAAATTAGGGGCCATTGCGCTCTTTACTGAAAAGTACGGTAAGGAAGTCCGGGTTGTTTCAATTGGCGATTACTCAAAAGAATTTGATGGTGGAACTCACGCCAAGAATACGGCAGAATTGGGCTTGTTTAAGATTACGGGCGAAACGGGAACTGGTGCTGGTATTCGACGAATTGAGGCCGTAACGTCTAAGGCAGCCTACAGCTTTTTAAATGAGCGTGAACAATGGCTGCAGCAAGCGGCAACTGAACTAAAGACAACCCAATTAAAGACGGTCCCCACAAAGGTTGTTCAACTGCAAGAACAGTTAAGGGATGCTAATAAACAGATTGAAAGTTTACAGGCTAAGTCAGCACAACAACAGGCCTCTGACGTTTTCAAAAACGTTCAAGAAATTAACGGAACCAGCATCATTGCTGAACAGGTCAAGGTGTCTGATATGAAACAACTACGTCAGTTGGCCGATGATTGGAAACAAAAGGCGGCCTCAGATGTTCTTGTGTTGGGCACGGTTATTGGGGCCAAAGTGAATTTAATTGCGGCAGTTAGTCCGGCTGGTATCAAAGCTGGATTAAAGGCTGGTGATTTAATTAAGGCCATCGCACCAAAAGTTGGTGGCGGTGGTGGTGGTCGTCCTGATATGGCCCAGGCTGGGGGTAAAAATCCAGCCGGCCTGCAGGATGCCTTAAAGGCAAGTACAGAATTCTTACAAGGTTAACCTATTTTTGAATTAAATTAGGGGACTAAAAAGTTTATCATAGTGTAAAGTTAAAGTGTATTTGAAAAAAAGTTCCAGCACACGCTAGTGCAACATAATCATCATCGGGCAATGCCGTTTAAATTAAATGCTGGTATGTCTTCGCTTAAGATTAGCGAATGAAATTAATTATGCAGACGACGCTGTACTAATGATGATGTTCTTCATTTGGTCGCTTTTATGCCAATTTAATGTCATTTCGATTACGAATGCTGTAACAAAAGCAAATTAAATTGTTTCCTTGCTGAGTTTCTAGTAGAATGTAGCATGGAATAGATGATAGTGAAAAGGGTGGGGTGTTAGTTATGAGTTCATTGGATAAAACGGTTAGTTTTGATTTTGGCCACGAACAACCAAAGAATGTTAAACAGACATTAGAGACGGTTTACAAAGCATTGGACGAAAAGGGATATAACCCGATTAACCAGATTGTTGGTTATTTACTGTCAGGTGATCCGGCCTATATTCCGCGGTATAACGACGCCCGGAATTTAATTCGTAAACACGAACGCGATGAAATTATCGAAGAGTTGGTTCGTAGTTACCTAAAGAAAGAGGCTAATTAATGCGCTATATGGGGTTAGATGTTGGCTCGCGGACTGTGGGTGTGGCCGTCAGCGATTTATTAGGCTGGACTGCTCAGGGTGTTGAAATCATTCGCATTAACGAAGATGAGGGTGAATTTGGGATGGAGCGGCTTAAAGAATTAGTTAAGCAGTACGATGTGACTGATTTTGTAGTCGGTTTACCTAAAAATATGAATAATTCAATTGGACCACGGGCCGAGGCTTCACAAGCGTACGGAGAACTCTTAAAAACAACCTTTGCGTTGCCGGTTTCTTTTATTGATGAGCGGTTAACAACCGTCGAGGCCGAGCGCATGCTAATCGATCAGGCGAATACATCACGTAAGAAGCGCAAAAAAGTAATTGATAAGCTGGCTGCTGTCATGATCTTACAGAACTTTTTAGACCGAGAAGCAATCAAAAAAAACCAATTATAGAAAGAGGTGCCCGGATGGCAAACGAACAAACTCCGAAAAATGAAGATGAACGTCAGATTACGTTAGTTGATGAAAATGGTAACGAGGAGCTTTATGAAATCCTGTTTACATTTGATTCAGACGATTTTGAAAAATCGTACGTTTTACTTTATCCGGCAGGAACTGCAGAAGGCGACGATGTTGACATTCAGGCGTTTTCTTTTAAATCAAATGATAAGGGCGATCCCGCTGAAGGAGATCTATACCCGATTGAGTCCGATAAGGAATGGGACATGGTCGAGGAAGTACTCAATACTTTCTTAGCCGATGATGATAACGATGAAGATTAGTGAGTGTTTACAAAGACTATCAAAGGATTTTGAAAACACGTTGAATATCTTTTGGGAAACAGCTTAAATTAAGAACGGATAGTTCAATCGTTAACTTTATGTGTGCTAATTTAACTAACAGTCAGTTAAAAGCTTAAATTTCCTTAAAACTAGTTATTTAAGGTTAGTCAGCTTTAAAACTGACTGTTTATTTCGTTAATTTCATGCTAAAATTAAGCACGTTGAATTTTACAAAAGCAGGTAGTGTGCGCCATACGCTACTGTGAATTAATTGTGTTAATTAATCGGCTTTTGTTCACGGAGGAGGGCCAATCAGTGGCTGAAAATAAGCGGCGTTTTAAAGTTGTTATCGGTGGTAAGTCGTATATTATCATCGGTGACGCAACAGACGCACACATGCAGACTGTTGCTAAACTGGTTAATAACCAGTTGGGGCAAATTAAGGATGTTGCGGCCGATTTAAGTGATGAACAAGCGGCCGTCTTGCTTGCAATTAATACGGTTTCAGGTCAGCTTAAGTTGCAAGCGCAAATTGATGCCTTAAGGGACCAGTTAAATAATCGGTCGAAGAATGATTAAAGCTAGAAATTAAGAGGAAACTAATGTTAACAATACTTATTTTATTGGTGCTGCTCTACGCATACTATGCTGGTCGCCGGCGTGGATTAATGTTGCAGCTTGTTTATACGGCAGGTTATCTAATCAGTTTTATCTTTGCGCGCCTACTTTATCGATCAATTGCGCCAAAGTTAACGTTATGGGTACCTTACCAATCGGCCGATTTATCAAGCCGATTTGCTTTCTTTAGCCAAAAAACTGGTTTAAAATTAGATAATGCGTTTTATGCGGCCTGTGCCTTTATGTTAGTTTTAGTGATTGGTTGGGTCATCGTGCGCTTTGTGGGCGTATTAGTTAGTCAATTAACTTTTTACCCATTAGAACAGCAAACAAGTATGATTGGTGGCGGTATTTTAAATGTGTTAACTGTCTACGTTGGCATTTTCCTGATTTTGACGTTACTTGCTTTATTACCGATTGCAGGGCTACAAACGGCGTTAGCTCATTCAATCTTGGCGCGGGGGATGGTTAAATTAACCCCTATTCCAGCGATTCACTGGTGGTTACAGGCAATTTAATTAGTTTATTATAAGTAGGACGAAAGGTAGTCTGATTTTGGTGGTTTCTAGCGCGGCTAGTTAACTGTTAATTACCTTTCGTCCTATCTTAATGTCATTAAAGTGAATTATAATGAAGAAATGGTCACTACTGAAAAGGAGTGGGAGTTGTGGATTCAAAGATTCTAGCGACTTTAGAATTTAGTAAAATTAAACAAGCGATCGAACAATATACGGTATCTGCCTTGGGCAAGCAAATGAGTCGTCAGTTAGTGCCTACGGCTGATCAGGCCACGATTCAACGTGCCTTAGACGAAACTAAGGATGCAGCCGATATCTTACGCTTAAAGGGAGCCATTCCAGTCCCGCAGCTAGAAAATATTCGGCCGCACATGAAACGTTTAGTGATTGGCGCAACCTTAAATGGGTTAGAACTTGCCCAAATTGGGCGTGTTTTACGGGCAACTGCAGAAGTTGATCGTTTTTTTACCGATTTACGTGGTGCTGAAATTGATTTGCGGCAGCTTTATCACTGGCAAGACGAATTGGCCACGCTAACTAGTTTAACGCGGCGACTTCGGGTTTCGTTGGAGGATGATGGTCACGTCACTGATGATGCTTCGACCAAATTAAAGGGGATTCGAAATGGTATTCAACAATTAGAAGGCCAGATCCGGGAACGGATGGGAAGTTTTACCCGGGGAAAACAGGCTAAGTATTTAAGTGAGCCAATCATCACCATTCGAAATGAACGCTACGTTATTCCCGTCAAACAAGAATACCGTAGTCATTTTGGTGGCGTTGTTCATGATCAAAGTGCAACTGGGCTAACACTATTTATTGAACCACAAAGTGTGCTGGACCTTAATAATCGTTTAAGACAACGCCAAGTAGAAGAACGCCAAGAGGTACAACGACTTTTAGCAGAATTATCTAACGAATTAGCGCCTTATCAAACGGAGATTATCCAGAATGCCGATATTCTCGGCCATTTGGATTTTGCCAACGCCAAAGCACGTTACGCCAAGGCAATTAAGGCTACTGAACCGCTATTAGACGACGCTAATCACGTTAACCTGCGTCAGGCGCGGCACCCGTTGATTGCGGCGGATAAAGTGGTTGCTAACGACATTTCAATTGGTGAAAATTTTCAAGCTGTTGTCATTACTGGGCCCAATACAGGTGGTAAGACAATTACCTTGAAGACAATTGGATTATTACAATTGATGGCCCAGGCAGGGTTATTTATTCCGGCCAATGAGGAAAGTCATGTTGGTATTTTTGCTGATATATTTGCTGATATCGGTGATGAACAATCCATCGAGCAGAATTTAAGTACTTTTTCTGCTCACATGTCAAATATCGTGACAATTTTAAAGCGAATCGATGGGAAAAGTCTCGTTCTTTTAGATGAAGTGGGTGCCGGAACTGATCCCCAAGAAGGCGCGGCACTAGCAATTTCAATTTTGGATCGCATTGGTACAATTGGCAGTTACGTTATGGCAACTACCCATTATCCGGAATTAAAAGCGTATGGTTATAATCGGCCTAATACAATTAACGCGAGTATGGAGTTTGATGTCGAAACGTTGCAGCCAACCTATCGCTTATTAATGGGGGTACCTGGTCGTTCCAATGCCTTTGATATTGCGTTACGGCTGGGACTTGATCCACTGGTTATTAGCCAATCCAAGAGTCTAATGAGTGATGATAGTCAGGATCTGAACAATATGATCACGGATTTAGAAAATCAGCGTAAGGCCGCCCAGAAGGAATATCATGAGGCACAGGTGACGCTGCAAAAGGCCACTGAGCTGTATGATGATTTAGAAAGTGCCAGTCGGGAGTTCTTTAACGCACGGCAAACGCAGCTGGACAAGGCTAAAGATCAGGCCAACGAAATTGTGAATAAGGCACAAAAAGAAAGTAACCAAATCATTCATGAATTACGCCAGTTACAATTAAGTGGCCAGGCCGGCGTCAAAGAACACCAGTTAATTGCCGCAAAAACGGATTTGGAGAATTTGAAGCAAAATAAGGCCTTGGCTAAAAACAAAGTATTACGTCACGAAAAAAACAAACAGGCCTTAAAGGTTGGCGATGATGTCCTGGTAACAACCTACGGGCAGCACGGCGTATTGTTGCAGCAATTAGATAAAAAATACTGGGAAGTCCAGGTTGGTATCATTAAACTAAAAGTAAAGGTTAGCGATTTAGAAAAGACCAAGGCAGAAGCGCCCCAAAAGCAGAAACAGCATACAACTACGATTCACGCTACTAATCGGGTTAATCCAACACTTGATTTACGGGGCGAACGGTACGAAAATGCGCTGGCAAAAGTTGACCGTTACATTGACTCGGCACTTTTGGCTGGCTACCCACAAGTAACCATCGTGCACGGTAAGGGTACTGGTGTCTTGCGCCAGGGGATTACGAGCTATTTGCAGGGTAACCGGCAAGTTAAGAAATTTGCTTTTGCGCCGGCTAATGCAGGTGGTAATGGTGCAACCGTTGTTACTTTTAAATAGTAGGCTTATTTTTTGTAAGCAAAGTGTTTGTTGTCGGTGAATTTTTCTGCTAAACTATAAATATCGATTGGGTAGATCAGGTTTCTTTAGTTTGAAATCTGGCTATGGCAATCAAATTCTGTAGTAGGTAAATTAAATAGGGGGTCTGCAAAATGGTAAAAGCAATCACTGATAAAGACTTTAGTGAAGAAACTGATAAAGGGGTTGTCCTAACAGATTTTTGGGCAACTTGGTGTGGTCCTTGTCGGATGCAATCACCTGTTGTTGAACAGCTAGCTGAGGATTATGATGGTGAAGTTAAGTTCACTAAAATGGACGTTGATGAAAACCCAAATACCGCTCAAAATTTCGGTATTATGAGTATCCCAACGCTGCTAGTTAAAAAAGACGGCCAAGTTGTTGAAACCTTAGTTGGTTACCATACTAAAGATCAATTAGATAAAATTTTGGCACAGTATACAGCAGCAGAGGCTTAACAAATAAGCTTCAATGCTGAGCATGACTATAATCGGACCAACCACAAACTTAGGTTTTGTGGTTGGTCCTTTTTGGTGAAGAATATCGGGCTGGTTTTGAAAGTGGTGATTAATAAATTGACACGCTAATGAATATTTTTGTATTAGACTAGCTTGACTGCAACTGGTGGCCAGCCAGAACTTCAATGCTATAATTAAGTGGATTGACTCTGGAGGTAATGACCGTGATTCGAAAGCAAAAGGGACGCGATTTAAAAGTTTACGCATACTTAAAGCTGGCAATAAAACCGGCAGTGTTATCCGTGACGACAATGATTTCAGCTGATGAAGCAGCCTACTCTGGACCGTATCCTGATTTTAAGGTGGCCCAAACATTGTCGGATTTACTTGAGGGACTCAAACCGCTATTAGGAACAGATCAATGGCTGCAAAACTGTCATGTTTTTTTGGCCGGTGATTATCAGCCGTTACAAATGTTGTTAACCCAAAGAATGCAACAGGAAGCAACTAAATTAAATTTTGAATTAGCGGCAACCTATCGCAATCACTGGCAAAAACTGGCCACCTTAATTGAGCAACAACATTGGGTGGCAACCAAGGTAAGCCAAGATGCATTTGGGTACGCCGTAAAAGGGAACCAAATTTGTCTGACAACCTTGTTCATTCGCCAGGAGAGCATTCAGCAACGAACCGCCGTTACTGTAAAATTACAAACATCGATTGAACAAACAATGAAGGCCTATTTAACCAGATTTTATCAACAAAAAAATCATTTAACACCAACCAATGTGTTACTGCCAAAAGAACTTACTTTGGCAACTGACCGTGAACATAATTGGCAACAGCCTGAACATGGCTTCCAGCGTGGCGCTGTTTTATTGGCAATTAAATTTGCACAGTCGCAGGTGGTAACGGCTAAGTTAGATGGTCAGCAGGCAGTTCGTGATTTAGGAACTGCATTAGGAATACCGGCGCCAACCCGAATTGAGGCCTTTGATAACTCTAATTTGCAGGGCGCGGACCTGGTTTCGGCGATGGTTGTGTTTGAACATGGTCGGCCGTTAAAATCCAATTATCGGAAATACAAGATTAAGACGGTTATTGGCCAGGATGATTATGCGGCAATGCGTGAAGTGATTTACCGGCGTTATTCTCGGTTATTAAAGACCGGCAGCCGCTTGCCCGATCTTATTTTAATTGATGGTGGGCCGGGCCAAGTTACTGCAGCGCAAGGTGTTCTAGAAGATCAACTTGGTTTATTAATTCCTGTGGCCGGAATGGTCAAGGACCAGCATCACCGCACGGATCATTTATTATTTAGCGGACAAATAGTTCCTTTAGAGAAAACTAGTCTGGCGTTTCGCCTGCTTACCCAAATTCAAAATGAAGTTCACCGTTTTGTCATTACCTATTTTCGGCAACGGCATGAAAAGAGCGGCTTTGCTTCATTGTTAGATACTGTTCCTGGCATTGGGCCTAAAAGAAAACAAGTACTTTTACGTCAGTTTGGTGCGATTGAGCAGATTGCAGCTGCGCCAGTTGCCGAATTGGTTAAACTGGGAATACCAACTGCAGTCGCAGAAAATTTAAATAAGGTATTAAGTCAAGCAAATCTTGATTAATTATGAAAAAAGGAGCGGCCTAGGGTTTATAAGTTTAACCCTAAGTTGCTTCCTTTAAGAATAATTGATTAATGGTGACTACCAAACCAGTGGCGTCTTTTATGGTCGTCACGGCGTGAAGGAATAAAACCTGCACGAGGCTCAGTATTATTTTCAGATTTAGTTGTGGCTGCTTCAATGTTAGGTTCAGTCTCTGTTATCTCCGGTGCTGCTTCGATCGGTTCAGAATCACTTTTTGAAAAGGTTAGTGGCTCAGTAGTTTGGTTCGTCAAAGGAGTATCAGTTGTATCCGTGGCAATCGTAATGGTAACCAAACCTTGGCCGCTCTCTTGCTGACCTTCAGCCACCACTGCAGTGATCTGTTGAATTTGTTGGGCAATAAAACCAGTTTCAAGTTGAAAGTCAGCCTTTGCAAAAGCTGCTTGCCTTTTCTCGATAATGGGGCCGGCCAAGGTAAAATGATATTGGCGGTGTCCTTGTTCAGTTAACGTCAAGTCACCCAAGCCGAATTGGCTAAAAAAGTGAGAAAGATCGCTGATATCAGCTAGTGGTAATTGCCGCGCAAGGCTTTTACCAGCCCAGTACAAAATACCTGCTGACTCTTGACCAAGTAAATTTGGCAATAACACGTCACGCAATAATTCGTAATTCAAGGAATTAGCCGGTGTGGAAGATTTTATTAAACTGTCATATAAGTTTTCTGTCATGGGTAACGTCCCCTCTTAAAAGCTCTTAGGTTCATTATACCAAAAAAGAATCGTTCGCACGTTTAATTCATGATAAAAGTGGAAACCTTGCACAATTTTTAAAATGGCGGTAGAGTTTAGGTTCGAGGTTCAATCAAGGACAGAATTTTAAAGTGTAAAAGAGGCAAAATAAATGAGCAATGAACAAGCGATTGGCTTTATGGACTCGGGTGTTGGTGGACTAACCGTTGTTCGTGAAGCAATGCGGCAGTTACCGAACGAACGAGTGGTTTATATCGGTGATACGGCACGTAATCCATACGGCCCCAGACCGCAGGAACAAGTTAAGCAATTTACTTGGGACATGACCAATTTCTTATTGGCCCAAAACGTTAAAATGATTGTAATTGCTTGTAACACAGCAACAGCGGCCGCTTTAGAAGAGATAAAGGATAAGTTAAAGATTCCGGTGATCGGCGTTATTTTACCAGGTAGCCGGGCCGCAATCAAAGCAACTAAAAACCAACGGATTGGTGTCATTGGTACTCAAGGAACAATTAAAAGTGCGGCCTACGCCAAGGCTATTCACCAAAAAGCGGCCCACGTAACCGTTAGTAGTTTAGCGTGCCCTGAATTTGTGTCATTAGTTGAAAGTAATGAATATCGATCAGCCGTTGCCAAAAAGGTGGTGGCGGATGATCTAAGTTATTTTGCGGATAAAAACATTGATACTTTGGTTATGGGCTGTACGCACTACCCGTTACTACGGCCTTTAATTCAAAATTTTGTTGGTGATCAGGTGACTTTAATTGATTCTGGTGCCGAAACGGTGACCCAAGTGTCGATGCTTTTAGATTATTTTGAGATTGCCAACGAGAATAATCAGGTAGCACCGCAACACGCATTTTATACCACGGGTAATCCCAAAATGTTTAACGAAATTGCAGGGGATTGGCTACAATTAGGCGATTTAGATACGCAGCACGTTGACTTTTAATTTGGAGGTTAAAGTTATGTTACAACGACAAAATGATCGGGGAAAGGCTGAGTTACGGCCATTTAAAATGGTACCCAATTATCTGAAAAATCCTGAAGGCTCAGTCTTGATGGTGCTTGGTGATACGCGAATTGTTTGTAACGCCAGTGTTGAAGAACACTTGCCTAAATTCTTGCAGGGACAGGGTAAGGGTTGGATTAGCGGGGAATATAGCATGTTACCCCGAGCAACACAACAACGGACTCGACGTGAAGCAACACGGGGCCACCAAAATGGGCGGACGATTGAGATTCAGCGCTTAATTGGCCGCTCTTTACGGGCAGTAGTTGATTTAGAAAGGCTTGGTGAGCGTTCAATTATCGTCGATTGTGATGTTTTGCAGGCGGATGGTGGGACAAGAACGGCCAGTATTACCGGGGCTTTTTTTGCCTTAAAGTTAGCGATTCAACACTTACTGGATACCCAAGTGCTGGCGGAAGATCCACTGAAGGATGATTTGGCCGCCATTAGTGTTGGGATCGTACCTGAATTAGGACCAGTACTTGACCTTGATTACGATGAAGATTCACAAGCCGAAGTTGACATGAACATTGTGCGGACCGGCAGTGGTGAATTTGTTGAACTGCAAGGAACTGGTGAAGAGGCAACTTTTTCTGGTAGCGAACTAAATGATCTACTTTATTTGGGAACCAAAGGGGTCGAGCAGCTCATTACGGCGCAACGGCACCAGTTTGAAAAATTACTGCACCCTTACGATACGGCTAATTTAGACGAGCAAACAATTGTGGTTGCAACGCGCAATCCTGGTAAGGCCAAAGAATTCAAAGCAATGTTTGCCGCGGCCGATTTAACGGTTAAAACCTTGCTTGATTTTCCAGAAATCCCTGAGGTTAAAGAAACCGGCAAAACATTCGAAGAAAATGCACGTTTGAAGGCCGACTCAATTGCTTTGAAATTAAATCTACCCGTTTTGGCGGATGATTCTGGGTTGATGGTTGATGCATTGCACGGCCGTCCCGGAGTTTATTCGGCGCGTTTTGCTGGTGACCATAATGATGCCGCAAATAACGCTAAATTACTGTATGAATTAAGTGAATTACCCAAGGAAAAACGTACTGCGACTTTTCACACAACGCTTGTTTTTGCCAAGCCTGGTCGTCCCAAAGATGATTTAGTCGTTGATGGCGAAGTTGCCGGTGAGATCTTATCGATTCCGCGTGGGGATAACGGGTTTGGTTACGATCCTTTATTTTACGTGCCAAGTTTGAAAAGGAGTATGGCCGAGTTAACCGAAGTTGAAAAAAATAAAATTTCGCACCGGGGTAATGCTTTACGGAAATTAGAGGATCAGTGGCAAGACTGGTTAGCCAAAGATTAGTGTATTATTTAAATTTGAATGAAGTCGTTATGAAAAGCTGGTTTTACATTTAGTTTTCAGTACAATAAAGGTAATGAATGGAGGCGGTTTTCGTGATTAGTCAGCCAATGCTTACAATGCTTGCAAAAAATCAGGATCATTTTTTAATTCCTGCTGAAAAGGTTGCTAATGTCCAAGTTGATAATAAACTAAACCACGCTTTTTTAGTCCTGACAAAAGTTCGTTATTCCAAAATTCCTGTTTTGGATGCTGATTCAAAATTCATTGGTTTGTTGTCAATGCCAATGATTACGGACACAATGTTAGGGCTGGACGATATTGATGTGAGCCAACTTAGTCAACATTATGTCGGCGAAGTTTGTGAACGCGATGTTGCAACAGTTGAAAATCCCTATGACATTGAGTTAATATTACATTTATTAGTAGATGATCCGTTTTTACCGGTAGTTAGTCGCGAAGGTGACTTTACGGGAATTGTGACGCGGCGTGAAATGATGAAAAGTTTTAACTACGTTGTTCATAATTTTGAGCGGGAACCACAACTAATTAAACAGGGAGAGGTAAATGAAAATTTAACCTTAAAAAAATGAAATAGGAAAGGTGGGTGTCGTTTTGGACGCCAACGAAATTATTCGCTTTATCAGTGAGGCAAAGAAGCAAACACCAGTTAAGGTCTATCTTAAGGGGAATCTGACCGCTTTAAAGGTGCCAGATGAATTAGAAACTTTTTTTGAAACGAAAACGGGGGTACTCTTTGGTGATTGGGCCATTGTTGAACCCTTTTTAAAGGAGAATGCGGCCGCAATTAGCGATTACCACGTTGAAAACAGTGCCCGCAATTCGGCCGTTCCAATGGTTGATTTAAAACAATTTGATGCTCGGATTGAGCCAGGAGCGTTTATTCGCGATCAGGTTGAAATTCATAAAAATGCTGTGATTATGATGGGTGCCGTAATTAATATTGGTGCCGTGATTGGCGAGGGCTCAATGATTGATATGGGCGCTGTACTTGGCGGCAGGGCAACTGTTGGTAAGCGAGCCCATATTGGTGCTGGGGCTGTACTGGCCGGCGTTGTTGAGCCACCTTCAGCCCAACCCGTTATGATTGACGATGATGTTTTAGTTGGTGCTAATGCAGTTGTTTTGGAAGGCGTTCATGTTGGTAAGGGTGCTGTTGTTGCTGCCGGTGCTATTGTCACAAAAGACGTTGCGCCAAATACGGTTGTTGCCGGTGTACCGGCTAAGAAGATTAAAGATATTGATGATAAAACCCGAAGTAAGACTGAAATTTTGGATGCCTTACGTAAATTAGATTAGTTAGCGAATTTATAGCTAGAAATTATTTTTATAAGTACGCGGCAATTAAGTTAATTTCGGGTGCCTTTTTAAATACACTTTGGATGAGTGCGCGGAGTGATGGTTCAACTTGGCTTATCGTCTTGGTTGAATCACCATCACCGTAGCGACAAGGTTATTAATGGACTTGACCGTCATTTGAGCCTCGATCGATCTCAATCTGGGTATCGTTGGCTGCTAGTAACCCGTCATAACTTGCAATTACAGCGTAGAACTGAACAATTTTTTGAGACACTCTTTTAAAGGGATGAAATAGTTTGACACTAACGACGAAGGCTCTAACAAAGATATACGAAGATTTACATCAAATTCCCGAGCTTGGTTTGCAGGAACATGAAACACAAGCATACTTACTTAACGTTATTAAGCGTTTGCCACAAACTAATTTAAAAATTAAAACGGTCGAAACGGCAACGCTGGTATTGGTTGCAGGTAGTGTGGCTAAGAAGACAATCGGTTGGCGGACGGACATTGATGCCTTGCCTGTAACTGAAAAAACTGGTTTACCCTTTGCTTCTAAGCATCCCGGAATGATGCACGCCTGTGGTCATGATTTACACATGACGGTTGCACTCGGGCTCTTAGCGTATTTTGCGGAGCACCAGCCAAAAAATAACTTATTTTTCTTGTTCCAACCAGCCGAAGAAAATGCCAGTGGAGGTAAGCGACTATACGACAGCGGTGCACTAGACGATTGGCTGCCTGACGAGATTTATGGATTACATATTAATCCACAGCTACCAGCCGGGGCAATTGGGTGCCGGCAAGGGACCCTTTTCGCGGGAACTTGTGAAATTCACGCTCGCTTTCACGGTAAGAGTGGTCACGCGGCCTACCCGCACTTAGCTAACGATATGGTGGTTGCTGGCGCTTACTTTGTCAGTCAATTACAAACAATTGTGAGTCGTAATGTTAACCCGATTGAAGCCGGTGTGGTCACGCTTGGTCAATTTCACGCGGGAACGATTGGTAACGTCATCAGTGGTGAGGCCAAAATTGATGGAACAATTCGTGCACTAACGCAAAAAATGAATCGCCACATTCAACGGCGTGTCCAAACAATTGCAGAAGGCGTTGCATTGGCCTTTAATTGTGAGGTCGAATTAAAGCTCAACCAAGGTGGTTATTATCCGGTTGAAAATAATCCGATTACAACCAAGGCGCTGATTGATTTCATGCAACAAGAACCAGGCGTCAATTTTATTGAAACTGAACCGGCGATGACCGGCGAGGATTTTGGGTACTTAATCTCTAAAATTAATGGAACCATGTTTTGGCTAGGAGTTGATCAACCATATCAACTACATTCAGAAAAATTAGCGCCAAATGAGGCGGCAATTGAAAAGGGTGTTGCTGCTATCACAGCTTACTTTAAACAACGAGATCAAACTTTAGCGTAGGGAATATTTGAAAAGGCAATTAGATTTTACTCCGCAATTGAAGTGTTATTAGCTTCGCTGACGCGGCCAATCGGACTAAGATAAACCGAAGTTCGAGTTGTCGCAGTAAACTGTCTTTCTAAATACGACCATGCCTAAGCGGGGGCCCTAAACTCATAATTGAGTTTAGGGCCCCTGCTATTTTATTGACGTTCACGTTTGAAATAGTTTAAGCTAATTGTAAGTATAAGTAAAGTGAGGAGGAACTGCCGTGGAAATTAAGCTAGTACCAGCAAAAGTACGGCAACAATTATTTGCGCCTAATTTTCTTGCCCAATTGAAGGCCGACATGATTCTTTTGGAAGTCGGAGCGGGGCAGGGATGGCAAACAACAGCAATTAAGACCTTTAATCAGCTTGGACGTGTGGCTGCTTTTAGGCATAAACAGCGTGAATTTTTAGTGGTCAATAAATATTGGCTTTACCAAGTTCACGTTACAAGTGAAAGTCTATCTGCTTACCAAACTGCCTTGCTGGCGATTGGCCGTGAGTTAAAACAGGCCAAGCAGTTTAAAGCACGGCAGTTTACAATTGATACTCAGGCCCAGACCTCAGTTTACGGTATTTTGAATATTACGGATGATTCATTTTCCGATGGTGGGCAGTATTTCACAACTGAGAAGGCAGTTGCCCGTGCAAAGGAAATGGTTGCCCAGGGTGCTGCTGTGATCGAATTAGGCGGTCAATCAACTCGTCAAAGTTACAATGAGATCAGCGCAGATGAAGAATTACGCCGTATTTTACCGGTATTAAAGGCTATTAGAAACACCATCAATGTGCCAATCGCTGTTGATACTTATAAGTATCAAGTGGTTGCGGGTGTACTGGCCCGCCGGCGCAGCAATTATTAATGATGTCAGGCCAGTGACCGCCGAAATTTTAAACGCCGTTGTTCAGGCCAATGCGGGGCTAATTATTATGCATACGCAAAACACAACGCATTACCAAGATTTAATAACGGATATTCACCAGTATTTTGCAAATACGATTCAAACGGCAATTAAGGCCGGCCTGACCCGCCAGCAACTAATGATTGACGTTGGCCTAGGTGGCGATTTCGGTAAAACTTACGAACAGGAATATACATTGCTACACAATTTAGATGCTTTTAATGATTTAGGCGTTGCAACTTTAATAGCACCTTCACGAAAAGGATTCATTGGGAAACTACTGAATTTACCAGTTAGTGAACGATTGGTACCAACAATGGCCTTATTTGCAAATTCAACCAGTTTAGACGTTAATTTTATGCGTGCTCATGACGTTGAAGAAACCCGCCAAACACTAACAATTATTGATAAAGTAAAGCGAAGTTTTGCGTATTAAGTTGTTGGTCGGCTATTAATTTATGACTGTGTTGAAAAGGGGGGCAATGATGGGCCAAATCAAAATAACTAATATGCAATTTTATACGTATAATGGCGTTTTAGAGGAAGAAAACAAGTTAGGTCAACGCTTGGAAGTCGACGTTGCTTTACAGGTTCCTTTTGAAAAAATTGGAACTAAGGATGACTTACGGCAGACGGTAAATTACGCTGCCGTTTACCAAACAATTGCTCAGTCGGTTAAAACACACCAATATCAATTAATTGAAAGCTTGACCAATTATTTAACCCAGGTAATATTGGCCGCATACCCTAAAGTGATGGGGATTAAGCTAGAGCTTCGCAAATATAGTGTGCCAATAGATGGTATTTTTGATCACGTTGCAGTTGTCAGTGAGGTGAAGCGCGATGATGCATGATGTGTATTTGAGTTTAGGTGCTAATCTTGGTGACCGTAAGCAGGCGCTGAGGAAGGCAATTATGGCGTTAAAAAAGGATTCTGAAATCAGCGTTCAGCAAATTTCAAATTTATACCAGACAGCCCCAGTTGGTGGCGTTAAACAGGATGATTTTTATAACTGTGCGCTATATTTGCGAACCTCATTAACACCAACGGCCTTATTAGTAAAACTGCAGCAAATTGAAGCAGCAGGTAAGCGGCAACGAAAAGTTCACTGGGGCCCGCGCACAATTGATTTAGATATTTTATTGTATGACAATTTAAAAATTAAAACACAATCACTGACAATACCACATTCACAAATGCACCGCCGTGCGTTTGTATTAATTCCTTTATTGGAAATTACAACTGGAAAATTACACCAACGGACATTAATTTTATTACAGAATTTAGGCGATCAACAACAAATTGAGAAGATTGGGAGTGTATTCGATGAAGCAAACAGAGTTGAAAAAGATTGAATTAGCCGTTCAAACTATTTTGGAAACAGTTGGCGAAGATATTAAGCGACCAGGTTTAAAAGAGACACCGGCGCGGGTTGCACGAATGTACGCGGAGATTTTTGCCAGCGTGAAGCAGACGGAATTTACGGATTATAAAATGTTTAAAACGGATAGCGAAAATGATCTCGTGATTGTTAAGGAAATTCCTTTTTACTCAATGTGTGAACATCATTTACTCCCTTTTTGGGGAACGGTTAGTGTGGGCTATGTTCCTAAGGCAGGCCAAATTATTGGCCTGAGTAAAATTGCTCGCTTGGTGGATTACGTTGCCAAACGGCCTAGTGTTCAGGAACGGCTAACTTCACAGATTGTGACTGAACTGGATAAAATTTTACGGCCAGGTGGTATTGCGGTGGAAGTTAAGGCGCGCCATATGTGCATGGAAATGCGCGGTATCCAAAAAACAGGAAGTGAAACGGTCACGGCCGCCTTTTCTGGAGGCCTAAAAAATGCGGTAGCTAAAAGTGAATTCCAGCAACGATTGGCATTGTGATTTTGCGGCCGTAAATAGTCAAAGAACTAAGTGGTTGCTGCCACTTTAATAATTGATGTTGCGACATTTGAAAAGGTAGTGATACTCAAATGAAAACAATTATTTTTGCGAGTCATAACCGGAAAAAGCTAGCGGAATTGAGTCAATTAATGCCGGCTAACGTTAATTTGATTTTACCGAAAACAATTAATTTTCCGGCGGAAGGTAACGTTAGTTATTACGCTAATGCTAAGGCTAAAGTAATGACGTTAAGAAATATTAATTTACCAATTTTGGCAGACGATTCCGGAATTGAGTTTAAGGCTCTACCGCAATCTTTTGGTGTTCGAACACGCCGGGACCTGGCCCAAATTCCACCGGCGCAGTGGAATGATTATTTATTAAAAAGATTGGCCGGTGAAACGAATCGGCAAGTTAGCCTACGAAGTGTGCTTGTTTTACGGTTGCCGAATGCATTGTGGTTGAGTGCTGAAGGATGTGTTACCGGTCAATTAGTTAATCTGGCTCGCGGTCATTATAGTGGTGGCTTTGATCAACTATTGGAATTACCAGGCCTAGGTAAAACATTGGCCGAACTACCGGCTGAAAGACGCCGGCAGTATAGTCACCGCGGCCGTGCTGTGGTTAATTTAATGCAGCAGTTGGGCCAACTGAAATGGTAATTGCCACATGGTTCAAAAATAGGCAAAAAAGCAGTACAATGAAGTTGGTAACTAGGATTTAAATTAAATGGGGGTTTTAAAAAAATGGCAAAAGTAGAAAGTTTTACGTTGGATCATACAAAGGTTAAAGCACCGTATGTTCGTTTAATTACCGTTGAAACGGGCAAAAAGGGTGATGAAATCTCTAACTTTGATTTACGTTTGGTTCAACCAAATGAAAACGCAATTCCAACTGCAGGTTTACATACAATTGAACATATGTTAGCCGGATTATTGCGTGACCGAATGTCTGGTGTGATTGATTGTTCGCCATTTGGCTGCCGGACTGGTTTTCATTTAATAACTTGGGGTGAACACTCTACAACCGAAGTTGCTGAAGCTTTGAAGGGCTCACTTGAATTTATTGCTGGACCAGCGACTTGGGATGACGTTCAAGGAACTGATATTACAAGTTGTGGCAATTACCGCGACCATTCATTGTTCTCCGCTAAGGAATGGGCAAAGAAGATTTTGGCAGAAGGTATTAGTTCAGATCCCTTTGACCGTAAAGTCGTAACTAAATCATTGTAGCTTCTTGAATTAACGGCACAATTTAATTTAATATTGTAAAATAAAATTTCCCTCAATTAGTGGACGGCTAAGTCTACTAATTGGGGGAATTTTGAATTACTATTCTTTTTTCTTAGCCATTTTATCAACTTTGAAGGGATTGCCTTGTTCATCAGTAACAAAAATATTATGGGAAGCCTTAAAACTGATACTAAGTTGCTTACCACTGGCAACTTCCTGCACCGCAATTGGACCATCAAATGGTTCGTGTTTGATGACCTTAATTTGAGTTTCTAATTTTAAATTAATATCGCGTAAGTAAATTAGAAGATCATGGTCATCGATAAAACGTTCAATGGTGACCGTTTTACCATCGGGAATATCATCCAAGACAGTATAACTTTCTTCTTGAAAGTTACCATCACGATCAGGAATGACACCACCATGAGGACAGTGGGTTGGGTAGTTGAGAAACTTATCAAGGTGCGCTAGTAGCTCAGCACTAGTTGCGTGTTCCAGAACCTCAGCCTCAGGGTGAATATCTGCTAACGCAAAATCAAGCGTAGAAGCCAGAAAAGTCTCCCATAAACGGTGTTTACGAATTAATAGGATGGCCTGATCGAGGCCCTTTTTTGTTAATGAAATATCATCGTAAGGTTTATGTGAAACAAGGCGTTCTTTTTTTAATTTAGAGATCATCTCTGTCACTGAACCAGCCGCAATACCTAATGCTAAAGCAATTTGTTTATTTGAAACTTCACGTTTAGCACCGCCGAGTTCGAATATTATCTTCAAATAATCTTCTTTAATAGGCGTCATTGACGTTATCACGCTCCTATAGCAAAATTCTAACATTAAAAATTTATTGTTTATAGTATACCGCAATTATAATGAATTAGGCAACGACACTAAACTGAATTGGATGACGAAACTGTAACAAATATTGTAAATTAATGACATAGGTGTAAAAACTTTAGAAAAAATTGAAAATATTGTACACTAGATCTTGTGAGTTAAAGAGTAATCAACTCATGGGTTAGTGGTTAGTAGACGTAGATTATTTTAGCCGTTTGTGTCAAATGCAATCATAATTAACTTATTAAATGGTAAACATAACTGTAAAATTATCTTAAAATACGTTATACTAAGCACTAGAAACTTCGGGGAACGTTTACGTTTTTCTGGTTCGAAATTATTGAAGTGAATATGAATAATAACAAGACTTGTGGTCAGAAGTCAAGTAGGTGATACGTAAAATATTGATAGTTCTAATTGTGAGGAGAGTATACTTCCCC